>NZ_JBHWYX010000008.1:0-189275 GCF_042728795.1 Streptomyces sp. NPDC060184 | reverse complement strand
GACGGTCAGGTGGGCTGTGGTGCCGGGTGGGGCGGGTTCGACGGTGATGTGGAGGAGGTCGCCGTTGGGCAGGCGGTGTCCGGGAGCGTTGTAGTGGTCCTCGACTCCCTGGCGGAGTTTGTTCCATGCCGTCGCGGTGTTGGCGCCGTTGAAGGCGACGGTGATGGTGAGGTCGGTGACGGTGTCGTCGTCGTGCCGGAAGCGGCGGACGTCGAAACGGGAGGGGACGGTGAAGCGGGGGGTGCGGTCCGGTCGCATCCGGGGCCGCGTGGCGGGCTCGGCGTCGGCGGGAGCGGGCCGCGTCTCCGCCAGCGCGAGATCGACCTCCCGCAGGGCGTCGGCAAGAACGGCAGCCTGCTGCTCCAGGGCTTCCTGGAGTTCGAACTCCTGCCGGCGGCTCTCCTGTTCCTCCCGCGCCGCTCTGGTGAGGTCCGACGCCTCCGTGTCGAACCGCTGCCACGCGGTCATCGCGTCCGGGTCGAGCCCCGAGGGCCGACCGTCGGAGTCGAAGTTCCAGAGCCCGAGCGTGCCGTCCTCGTACCGCACGACCAACTCGACCGGTTTCCCGGCGGTCGCCGCCGTCTGCGAGGCTGCGAACAGGGCGCGCCCCAGCTCCTGCGGATCGGGCCGGGCGGGAGTCCCGTCACCGGTCGCCGGGTCGGTCGCGACCGCGAGCCACAGTTGCGCCTCCTGGTCCGCGGGGTCGATCTGCGACGCCAGGAGATCGGGCAGCGAGTCCAGCGGATGCGTCCGCCAGTCCCTCAGGTCCGGGGCGGCCCATGCGGTCGACACCGAAAGGTCCGCGCCCGCCCGCACCATGGACGCCAGGTCGTACACCTGCGGATGGGTCCGAGGCGGGGTGATGCCGTGACCGAGTACGTCCCGCTCGGCGACGCGCACGGTGGCGGTGCCGGTGACATGCCGGGTTCCCTCCGGCCCGCGTACGGTCACATGGGTGTCGACCAGTGCCTCGTAGGTCCGGGTGCCGTGTGAGCCGTCCTTGGGGGCCGACGTCCCTCCGGTCTTGAGCCATTCGCGGCGCCCCCCGGACGTACCGGCCGCGCCGCCCGTCGTCTGGGGCTGACGGGCCAGGACCGGGATGGTGGCACCGCCGGACGCCTGGTTGGCGTCGTCGTGACTGTAGATGCCCTGGAAGCTGATCCCGCCGGTCACGCCGCCGTTGGACGACGAGCCGCCCACGGTGCTGCTGAAACTGAGCCGGTCCAGTGTCACGTCCGACGCCCCGGTGACCCGGCGCGGGTGGTGCAGGGTGACGGACAGGGACGGCGGGGTGTCGGGCGCCGACTCGAAGGGATAGGCGCCGGGCATGCTCCCGGTCAGCCCGGCCGCGGTGCGCGGGTGGTCCAGAGCGATCTCGCCCGCCTGGATCAGCTCGCCGATGCGGACGGCGGTGCTCTCCGCGGACGTGGAGGTGTCCAGGGAGCGCCAGTCCCGGTTCTGGCCGGGTGCGACGGTGTTCAGCGCGCTGGTCACCTCCGGCCAGGCGTTGAAATCGAAGACCGGGGCCGGACCGGTCGGGACGAAACGGTTGCCCTTCAGGACGGGCTGGGCCTCCGAGACCTCGGGCAGCAGCGGCGGGTCCACGTCCTGGCCCTCGGCGGCCTCGCTGCCGGTGAACCGGAGCGTCACGCGGGCAGGTACGACGGCCGAGCGGCTCGGACGGCCGCCGAGCGTACGGCTGATCCAGCCGGTGACCCCGGAGCCGTCCTCCGGCGCGCCGGCCGACGGCAGGAACCAGCCCTGCACCATGCCGCCCAGCACGTTCGGCGGCCAGTCAGCGACCAGCTCGGAGCGGACGCCCACCTCGTAGTCGTACTCCAGGTCGAAGTCGGCGACGCTGTCGGTGCGCAGCCAGAACCGGTCCTCGGCGGCGGTGGCGGCCTTCGTGCCGTGGGCGCGGGTGGTCGCGGCGCTCAGCACCGGGCCGCTGCGGTCGGTACGGGTGTCGTTGCCGGGCTGTGGATACCGCGTGGTGGGATTGAAAGTGAGACCGTGCTGCGTGGTGTTCGTCGTCGCGGTGGAGACTCCCGCGGGCTGATGCGCGTGATACTGCTCCATGCCGGCGCCCGCACCTGCCTTCCGCCCGCGGATGGTGCGCCGTTCCTCGGCGTCGGCACGCGGTCTCGCGTTGAGGGTGACCTCCACCAGCCGGGCGCCGCCCTTCGCCAGATGGCGGAAATGGAAGCGCTGCACGCCCCTCGGACCGCGTCCGGGCAGGGCGCGCAGACCGGTGGGTGAGGTGTAGTCGGCGATCCGGGACGCCACACCGGGCAGGTAGGCGGCGTGCCCCGGCTGCGTGACACCCGGGGCCTCCGACTCGACCAGTGCGATCAACTCGTCGTAGAGACGGTTCCGGCGCTCCACCGGAACGGAGTCCGCCGTGTCGGCGGGAGTGCCGGGAGCCGCGGTCGTGGCCTCGGAGGTGCTGGAGGCGGCCGGCCTGGTCCCGCGGACGTCGGAGGAGGGCGGCGCGGTCGTGCCCGCGACCACGTGCCCCAAGCCCGCACGCCCGGCCTCCGGATCGCCGTGCGGGGCATCGAGCTGGGTGACGGACAGTACGCCCGCCAGGCCCGGCTCTCCCGTACGGGCGAAGCGGCCGGGCAGCGGGAGGTCCCGCTGCGCCTGCTGTGGCGGGGTCAGGCCCTCGACCCCGGTGAACCACTCCTGATGCCGGGCCAGTTGGGTGTCCGTCATCAGGAACTGCACGGCATCCGGCAGCTCCACGGCGACGGTCACCGGCTCCCCCCGGCCCAGACCGAGGGTGTTGCCGACCACGTTGCGGGTGCCCCCGCGCAGGGTGACCAGGATCAACGCGTCGGCGCCGATACGGTGACTCTCGGCCTTCTCGGTCGGGTTGCGGTTTACGGCGGTCGTGGTGGAGAGGGTCGCCGAGTCCTCCGACTTCGCGGTGGAGGAGTACTTCGCGGACGGCCCGAAGGTGTCCGGCCGCTTGGGCGGTGCGACGGAGGGATCGGTCGGCCTGGCGACCGCGGGAGCCCTGGTGCCGGTCACCGCGACCCCGCTCTGGTGGGTGCCGGAGGCGGACTTCTGCTGGGAGGCGGTGTCGGAGGAGGAGACGCCGGATTCCAACTGCTGCTTGGCGCTGTGCATCGCACGGGGGTTGCGCAGCACACCGCTGATCTCCAGTGAGTACTCCTGGTCGGCGCCGAGGCCGGGCAGGGTGACTCCCTCGACCACGTAGCTGCCCTTGAGGATCTGGTGCCCGCGCGCGGTGAGGTTCGCCGGCGACAGGGCCGCCCGCAGTACCTCGGCGGCGAGGGTGGTCGGGTCGGTGGCGCTCCGACCGGCCGCCGACGCCGCCACCAGTGATGCCGCCGACTTGACGACCTCCGGGCTCATGCCACTGAGGGCGGTGCCCAGTCCGGCCGCCCAGCTCGGCTGCGGACGTCCTGGATAGGTGCCCGCCGCTATCCGGCGTATCGCCTCCTGGAGCTCGCCGGAGCCGTGGAACACGTCCAGGACCGCGTCGTCCGGAAGCTTGGCGACACCCTCCAACGGGCGTCCGTCGGGGCCCGTCGTCGCCAGCGTCTTCCGGTCCTCCGCCGTCACCTCCCGGATCCGTCCGTTCCGCGGGCGAGGGGCGGGGTCAGGGGCGGCCGTGAGGGTTCGGTGATGCGGTACGGCGACCCTGATGCTGCCGATGACGGCCGTCGGCGGCGGACCGGCCGGGGGCGGGGTGACGTCCGGCCCGGCGTACGGCGTGGCGGCGGTGTGCTCGGCGAAGCGGACGGTGGGCTCGGTGCCCGAACCGTCGTGCAGGTCGAGAGTGAACCGCGCGGGGATGTCGAAGACCTCTCCGCCCTGGTCCACGCCGACGAACTGCTGGTCCTGGCTCAGCCCCGAACCTACGCCGCCCGTGTGGGAGATCTGGCCGGTGTAGGCGTAGTCGGCGGCCGTGCCGAGGGTGCCGGAGCCGCCCGGAGGACCTACGGGGCCGCTGACGCTGCCACCGAAACCGGCGGTCCAGCCGTAGCCGGAGGACTGCTGCTCCGAGCCGCCCATGACGAAAGAGGTCAGGCCGATGAGGTGCAGGCCGGGCAGCGTGCGCACGTGCCGCGTCGGACGTGGGGCCGCCGGTGCCGTGCCGGTGCCGGGGGTCGCGGTGACCGGTGCCGGCGTGGTGCCGGGAGTCGCGGTGGCGGGGCCCGGCGCCTTGTCACGGGTGGCGCTCAGGTTCAGCTGGACGCGACGGGTCCCGCCGGCCGCGGTGGGCTTCTCCAGCCACAGGGCGTGACCGCCGTCGACCATCGCGTCGACGGCGGCCCGCAGCCCGACGTCCGAGCGGGCCTGCTCGAACATGCGCAGGTTGTTCAACTGGGCCTGCACCAGAGCCTCGTCGGACAACACCGTGGTGCGGCTGGTCACGGTCGCGGAAGCCGGCAGGAACCCGTTCGCCCGCAACCAGACCTCGGCATGGGCGAAGAGCTGCTCCGGGCCTTCGACGGCCAGCGGGGCCGCAGTGGTGCCGATGCTCTGAAGGTTCTCCAACTCCGCTGGCAGAAAACGGAGTTCATCGCCCTCGGGGACCCTCCCCGCAGCGTCGGACCTGGCCAGTACGCGCAGCTGCATGCCGTCGTCCCAGGGCCCGAATCGCCGCTCGGCCTCCCCGCCGCCGGGGCGTACGAGGGTGACGGTGTGCCGCACGCTCGCGGGTGTCAGCAGATGGCTGCGGCTGCTGCGCAGGGAGTGCGAGATGGTCGCGCTGCCCCCGTTGCCGAGGGTGTCGCTGGTCTGCCAGCGGACCCCGCCCTTGCCCAGGAAGGATCCCGCGACCTTGCCCGCTGCGTCGGGATGCCCGTCGGCGTGGCTGCCGGTGAAGGCCGGTCCGACGCCGAGGTCCACGCCCACGGCGTTGGTGACCTTGGCCTGCCCGTCCACCTTGACGGTGCTGAGGAGATGGCTCTCCAGGTTGATCCTGCTGTCCTGGCTCTGGTGCGTGGGCTTGCCCGGCGTGACCTCCGTGGTCACCTTCAGCATGCCGATCGCACGCCCGCCCGAGTCCAGTAGCAGGGGTGAGAAGATGCCGCCCGCCCGTTGCATGGGCAGCGTGCCACGCAGCACCGGTTCGGAGAGGAACGCTTGCAGCGCCTGGGCGGACGAGTCCGAGAGGTCGGCGAGATCACGGTGGAACTCGCCGTTGACCATCTCCAGGAGTTGGTGCGGTTCCTTGACGCTGTCCACGCCCCACAGCGGCAGTTCGTCCAGGTCGGCGGGTTCCGGCAGCGGCTCGGCGTCGGCCGGCCGGTCGGTGCTCAGATGCTCCGGGAACCAGACCGTGACCGGGCCGAGTTCGGAACCGGGGCCCCAGTTGTCCATCGGCGCCATGCGGGGCGTGTCGACCCGGGCCTGCCAGTTCGACCCGTAACTGAAGGCGTGCGACGACTCGTTGCTGCGCTGTGCCGTCGTCGTCTGCACGGTCCGGGTGACCGACGTCGACAGCGAGAGCTGATTGTGCGTCAGGGACAGGGAAGGTCCGAAGTCCACCCCGCGCACCGGCCCGGCGGCCGGGATCGGCAGCGTCGCCGACCATGGCACCAACAGGGTCCGGACGGTGCCGGACGACTCGGTGTCACCCGATTCCTGGGTGCCGAGCCCGCGCCGCTCGACGTTCACGGCCGGGTCCGAGGGATCACGCGTGCCCTGGCGGAGCGAGGGCGCCGGGTCGTGGAGGGACAGCCGTACGTCGACGGTCCGTCGTCTGCCTCCGACGTCCACGGTGACGCGGTGCCCCATGCTGCTGAGCAGATAGGGCAGGTTGATCACCAGTTGCTCGCCGCCGAGTTCACGGCGCAACTGCTCACGTACGGGGTGCGTGGCCTGTTGGTCCGCCGGAATCCCCAGCAGGTTCATCACATGCTGATGCAGGCCCTCGGCGATCCGTGGTGGCAGCGGTTCCACCTGCACCAGGCCCACGTTGCCGTCGCGCCGGCTCCCGTAGCTCTGGACGTACGGCGACGGGGCGAGCGGCGCGAGCGGATCGGCGCCCCTCGACCGGGTGACCGGTGGCATGGACCCGACGGTGTCGTCCGGGCCGCCGACGAGGGCGCTGAGCAGGGAGAGGTGTCGGGGACGCAGACCGCCCCGGGCGTAATTGCCCTGCTGCTCCTCGGAGACGTCCTCGGCGACCGGGCGTTGATAGGTGCCCATCAGGCTGCCGTCCACCTGGGGGCGCTGCGGGGCCGTGGCGTCCCGGCTCTCGTCGCGCAGGCCGAGTTGGTGGCCGATCTCATGGGCCAGGTCCTGCGCGGTGGCGTCGGATCGCCAGGTGTGCTGCGAGGTGCGGGTGCCGGAGACGGCACCGGTCAACTCCACCGCCAGATGCGGCTGTCGGCCCGCGACCGCCGGTACGACGGTGACGTGCAGCCGCTCCCCGGTGGCGAGCCGGTGACCGGGCTCGTTGAACGTCTGCCGCACCCCGGCCGCCATCCGGTCCCACAGGGCCCGGCGTTCGGTTTCGCCGACCGTGCCGGTGCCGTTGAGAGCGACCTCGACGGTGAGGTCCACGACCGCCTCACCGTCGTGCGTGAAGCGGCGCACGTCGAAGGAGGAGTCGACGGTGTAGCGGGTGGGCCTGCCCTCGGCGGTCCTCGGCGTGGAGACCGGGTCCGTCCAGGTGTGGCTACGGGTGACGGGCGGCACCGCGGACCGCGCGGCATCCCAACCGGACTTCTTCGCACCGGACGTGGTGGTCACGGGGGTCGCCGGGCCGGGCTCCGCAGGGGCGGAGGTGGTGGTGACGGTGGGTACCGTCGGGGCCGGCTTCGTGTCCGTGGGGGGCGCGGGATCGGGCTTGGCGGGTACGGACGTCGTGACCGCGGGCGGCGCCGGATTTTGTTCCGTCACGGGGTTCGTGGCGGCGGATGTCGTCGGCGACGGTGATGCCGCGGTGTGCGGGACCGGGCTCTCGACGGGCGTCGTCGGCGAACTCCCCTCGGACCGGGTGCTGATGGGGGTGGGGGCGGCGTCCGGAGTGCCTTCGGCGGAACGGCGCTTGTCGCCGTCGGGGCGCACAGGGGGGTGCGCGGCTCGGGGCGGCTCCGGCGAGGCCGGGGCCGATCGGGACGTGTCCCGGCCCCACGTACCGGTCGTCGGCGACACGGGGGCCGTCCCGGCCCCCGTGTCCCGGGCGGCACCGGGACGGACGTCCGGATCGACGTCGGTACCCGCGTGCGTACCGAGGTCCGTGCCGAGTCCGGCGCCCCCGACCGTGTCGGCCCCGCCGTCTCCCGGCAGGAGCGTGGCCGTGGACGAAGTCCCGGGCCGGCGCGCGGACTCGGGGGAGGACTCGGGCGCGGGCCCGTCCGCCGAACCGGGATCGGTGGCGTCCGGCGTCCCCCTCCCGGTGCGCTGCGGCGAACCCGTGCCGTTCGCCTGATGTCCCCGCGTGGGCGTCTGCCCCGGCGCCGAGACCGCGTTGGCGGCCGGCGCGCCGGCGTTCGAGGCGAAGTTGGCCGGGGCGCCGGCATGCGAGGCCGGTAGAGGTGCGGAGCCGGCCGTACCGATCGTCGGCACCGCCCCCTCGCCTCCCGCCGAGGTCTCCTCGTCCGCCTCCCCGGAAGGGGACTCCCGGATCGCGGCGGACCGAGAGGCGGAGTCGGCACGCTGGCCGGTCGTCCCCGCCCTGGGGGCGGCCGGGTCCGTACCGTGGTCGGTCGCCCGGGTCGCGTCCTCGTCCGTGCCGTCGTCCGTCGCCCGGGTCGCGTCCCCGTCACTGTCCGAGGACGCCGGATTCTCCTGTACGCCCTCGGAGGTGTCGCTCCGCTGATGGGCGCCGGGGGGAGGAGCGGACCGACCGCTGCCGACGCTCCGGGGCGTTCCGCTGCCGGACGTCGCGGGCGTTCCGCTGGAGGACGAGGTGGGTACCGTACCGGTGCCACCACCGCCGACGACGCCGGGCGAGCCCATGCCGTCGAGCCCGACCCCGAGGTCGGCGTCGAGGTCGGCGTCGATGCCGCGGGGAGTGTCCACGGAGGCCGGGAGATCCGTCGTGCCGGTGCGCGTCGCACCGGTGGAGGACGTGGTCGGCACCGCCCTCGGTGCGCGGTCGTCGTCGCGCCCGGTGTTCCGCCCGTCGACCGAGGTGCTGTCCGCACCGGTACTGTCCCCACCGGTGACCGGCAGGACGTTGACGCTGCCGAAGTCGAACCCGGACCCGAACGCGCCGCCGAACTTCGCCGCCGCCCCGAACAGCGCCGAACCGACCACCGAGCTGACGCCCGACCCGATGAACGTGTCCAGGTTGCCTTCCCACTTGCCGTGCAGGACGCCGGTGACGACGATCTCGGCCAGAGCCTCCGAACCACCCGCCACCAGGAACTCGTTGGCGCCGCTGCCGGTCCCCCGGACGAACCGGTCGCCGACGGACCGCGGCGGCTTGTCGATCTTGGAGGTGATGTCGTCGGTGATGTTCTTGGTGTTGGTCTTGGTGAACCGGGCGCCGTCCGGGCCGTCCAGGATGTTGCGGAAGCCCTTGCCGAGGTTCTTGGTCAGGGATTCGAAGGCGCCGTGGAACATGCCGGTGACGGCGCCGAAGAGGCCGTCCTCGACGATCTGCTTCCAGTCGAAGCCGCCGGGCCTGCGGCCCGGCGGGGCCATCGTCATCATGGCGAGCCGGACCACGAAGGTCTGGAACGCCTCGTCGAATGCCTCGGACAGGCTGGGCAGCAGATGCGTCCGCTTGAGCAACTGGTCCAGGGTGGCGAGGATCGCCACCCTGCTGCGGGCCTTGGCGGTCGCGGTCTGGCTCGCGGAGGCGCCGCCGGTGAAGAACGACAGCGCCGTGATGATCGTCAACTCGATCAACAGACGCACCAGTTCGGCGATGATCGACCACTTGGCCTCCATGATGTCCATGGAGATCTTGACCCGGCCGTTGCCGACGTCGTCCAGCTGCCGGGCGAACTCACGCAGATAGTTCGTCCCGCCGTTGTCCACGAACAGACGCATGGCCCGGACGTACTGCCGGCCCACCTGCGGGGGCAGCGCCTGGCCCACGCCGAAGACCGACTGCTCGATCAGATCGGACAGTTCCCGGACGTTCTTGCCGAGCCGCCGGTAGGGCTGGTGGCTCCGGTACGCCAGATCCTCGTCCGCTTGCAGCATCTTCTCGCCGATGAGAACGAAGAGCAGGTTGTTGAGTTGGGGCGAGACGATGATGCTCATCGGAGTGTCAGTGCTTTCCGCGGCGGGCCGAGTTGATCGAGTCGATCACGCCACTCTGGGTGGTGCGGATGTTGTCCAGGTTGGCCAGGGTCCCGTCGGCCACCCCGGAAACCGCCTCGACCAGCGAGGTTCCGGTCTCCAGCGCCATCGTGCGCTCGCGCTTCTCCTGCGGGATCACTTCCTCGGCGAAGCTGTCGTCGTGACCGGGCCAGCCGACCGTGCTGTTGAGGGCCATGCTGAAGTCGCGGAGCATTTCGTGGGCGAGCGTGCTGATCTGGTCGATCTGGCGCACACCGGCGGCCAGTCGGTCGGGCTCGGCGTAGTACGCGTTTCCCTCGGGCATCGCTGATCAGTCCTCCTGGTCCTCGTGGATCTCGTCGAGCAGCCGGCGCGACGAGGTGTGGCGGTCCCCGCCCGAGGGTCCGTCGAGAACCCCCGGGCCGAAGATCTTGTTCCAGTCGATGTTCACACCCGGCAGTTCGGGCACGGAGTCATGGGGCCGGGTGAACGGTTCGAACGCCTCCATCACCTGACGGGCCATCACCGCGCGCGCCTCCTGGGTGGCCTCCAGAACACTGGCGGCCAGCTGCCCGGCGGGCATCGTGCGGTACTTGCCTTCCAGGAAGCGGAGGTCGGTCAGATCGCCCTGCGCGCTGACGGTCACCTCGACCGAGCGGTCCAGGGAGCGGATCGTGCAGCTGGCGCGGCTCAGCTCCGCCTCCGCCTCCGCCACCCCGGCCGTAGTGGTCTCCAGGTCGGCCATGGCGCGGGCGAGCCGCTGCTCGATGGTCTCCTTCATGTCGCTCATGTCTTCGTCCCCCACACGGTGCTCAGCGCCCGATCACCGCGGGCGCGCCGCCCTCGTCGGTTCCCCATACGTCCTCGTCCTCTTCCGTCCAGCTCACGCGGGCCCGGTCGCCACTCTCGGTGGACCGGCCGTTCCGGCCGGCGCCTCCGGGGCCCGGGACGAGCGCCCCCGAGGCGGCGCCGGTCGTCGCCGTCCGGCCCCGGGTCACCACCACGTCCTCGTCCTCCTCCGCGGTTCTGCGGGGCCGTGACCGTCCACGGCCGGCTGCCGCGGGCCCGGCGTCGGTCAGCACGTTGCGGACGCGCTCCCCGTTGTTGCCGCTGCCACCGCCGCCTCCGCCCGATCCCATGCCGCCCATACCGCCCATGCCGCCCATGCCCGGGAAGAGCGGGCTGCCCGCCCCGCCTGCCGCCGAGCCCGCCTCACCGGTCGCGGCGGCCGGGAGAGCGTCGCCGCCGGAAGCCCGCAGCGCCCCGCCCGACAGCAGTTCCGCCGAAGTGGCGTCGTCGTAGTCGGCGTAGCCGGCGTCGCCGTACCCGGAGCCGCCGTACCCGCCGTCGCCGTATCCGTACCCGCCGTCGAGGAGGGATGAGCCGCCGGTCGGCGTGAGGCCGTCACCGAGACCGGTGTTCGTGGTGAGGCCCGACGACAGGCCGTCCAGGTCCAGGCTGCTGGTACTCGTGGTCGGTGTCAGGGAAGGGCTGGTGAGATCGAGGCCGCTCAGGGAGTCACCGAGGCCGCTGCCGATGTTCCCGGTGGTGACGTTGCCGTCGGGGTCGCGGGTGGTCAGCGCCCCGGTCTCCGGGTCGATCGTGGTGGTCGTGCCGTCGGGGAACGTGGTGGTGAGGGTGCCGTCGGGGTTGAGCGTCGTCGTGCTGCCGTCGGGGTTGACGTGGCCGCCGGGGACGGTCAGGTCCCCGGTGGTGACCTTTCCGTCGGGAGTCGTCGTCTTGACGATCCCCGTCTCCGGGTCGAGGAGTTGGGTGGTGCCGTCCGGGTACCTGGTGGTGAGGGTGCCGTCCGGGTTGAGCGTGGTGGTACTGCCGTCGGGGTTGGTGAGCGTCGCCCCCTTCGTCCTGTCGTTGCCGTCGTCGCTCCCGTTCAGCAGGTTGCTGAGGCCGGCACCCAGGTTGGACGTGACGCCGCCGGGAGTGTCGATGCCGTCACCCAGGCCGTCGCCGAGCCCGTCCCCGAGGTTGTCGAGCCCGTCGCCGAGCCCGTCGCCGAGTCCGCCGCCCAGGCTCAGGTTGCTGAGGCCGTCGCCGAGCCCGTCGCCGAGGTCGCTGAAGCTGTCGCCGAGGCCGTCCCCGAGGTTGTCGAGGCTGTCGCCGAGCCCGTCCCCGAGTTTGCTGAAGTTGTCGCCGAGCCCGTCCCCCAGGTTGTTGAGGCCGTCGCCCAGGTTGTTCCCGAGGTTGTTCAGGCCGTCGCCGAGGCCGTCGCCCAGATCGGTGAGGTTGTTGCCGAGGTTGTTCAGCGCGTTGTTGTACTCCTCCTGCTGCCGGTTGGCCTCGTCCTCGGCGATCTGGCGACGGTCGTCCTCGTACGACTCCGTCAGCGAGGAGGTGTCCTTGGTGCGGATCTCGCTGAAGGCGTCGGACACGTCGCTCCACGCCGTCTTGAGCGCGGTGAGCGAGGTCTTCGCCTTTTCGACCAGGACGTCCTCGACGTGCTTGTTCCACCGGGTCACGGCCTCTTCGCCGATCTTCACCCAGGTGGCCATGTCGTGGAGGTTGCCCCAGGGGGAGTGCTGCACGAACCCTTCGTCGGTGTTGTAGTCCTTCGCCGAATTGTTGGTCGTCACACGGGTGTGTTTGATCTGGTGCTCCAGCACCCATACGGAGACCTCCTGGAGGACCTCCATCAGGATCCTGTGCGCGTCGTGCCTGCCTCCGGCCGCCCAGGTGTCCCAGGCGTCGCTGAGCGCCTTGGCCTCCGTCATGAGAGCCGTCTGGGCGGTCGCCAGCGCCCGGCTGAGCTTCGACCTCGGCACGTGACCGCCGAGCATGGCCGCGGCGGTGCCGGTGGCGTCCGCGGTGAGCTGGTCGACGTAACTGTCGTAGTTCTTGTGCAGCTGGTGGACCAACTGCCAGAACAGGCCGGCCGCCTGGCCGTGCCAGGCGGCGTTCTCCTCCCCGAGGGAGTTCTCCCACTGTTCCAGGGTCGCCGCGTGGTCCTCGAAGAACTTCAGAGTCCGGTCGTACGCCTGCGCGGTGCGGTCGAAGGAGTTGGCGTCGACGGCCTCGGTGTCCTGGACGCTCAGACCGCTGAACTCGAAGCCCCTGGTGGTGTGGTCGGCGCGCAGTCTGTCGATCGCCGCCTTCGACCCGCTCTGGTACTGCTGGAGCAGGCTGAGGTCCCACTCGTTGCCCAGTACGCCGGTGAACTTTCCGGCGCTCCAGATCTCGCCCGCGTCCAGCAGCCGCCCCGTGCCGTCGGTGGTGGGGATGCCGATGAACACGATGGTCGCCTGGTACAGGGTGCCGCCGTAGTGCTTGCCGTCACCGCCGGCCTCGACGAACGCCAGGTCGTAGTCCTCACCGTGCTGGGTGTGCCAGCCCACCAGGGCGGTGAAGTTCTGGGCGGTCAGCTCGGTCGAGGCCAGGACCTCGAACCCCAGACGCATCAGAGGCACGCCCTCGGTGCTCTTGAGGGTGTCGAACAGCTTCTTGCGGCTGGGGACGTTGTACCCGGTGTAGAGGGTGACCGCCTGACCCCAGTAGTCGCCGGGATCGGAGGTGACTGGCATGACGGGACTCCGCTGCGTGGAGGAGGGCGGACACGGGGTGGTGGGTCGACGGGGGAGGCCGAGGGTCAGTCCTCGGTGTCGGACGGCCCTTCGAGGTCTTCGTCGACCCCGGACCAGACGTCCAGGAACTTCTCCCCGTCGATGCTCTCCAGGGAGGCGCCCTGGGTGTTGAGCAGCGTGGTGATGGTGGTGTCCAGGCTCTCGTCGATGTCGTCGAAGAGGAGACCCTGGTCGCCGAGGACGTCGTCGATCGACTTCGCCGACTTGAGCGCGACATCGGTCAGCGTCTTGCCGTAGACCGTGTCGTCGGACGTCATCAGGCCGATGCCGAGCACCGGGTTCTCGCCGATGTACTGCGCGGGGGTCGTGCCCCTGACGATGCTGTGCAGTGCGAGGACGCCGTTCGGATCGTCCTTCACGACGCTCTTCAGGTCGGCGATGAACGTGGCGAGATCGTGATCACGGAACTGCTTGAGTTTCTGTCCGTTCAGATGGGTCAGGTCCGCCATGGCGTGGTCCTCGTGGGTGCTCGGTCGGCGAGAGGGCAGGGTTCGGGAAGGGGAGGCCGGGCGAGGGAGAGCGGAGTGGTGAGGGAACCGGACGGCGATCGCGCTGGTGGCCGTCCGTCCGGCTCGCCCGGGTACCGCACCGCGACCGTCCGCGGTCAGCGGGTGACGCGTACCTCGGACCACATCTGGGACAGCGAGTTCTCGCTGTAGCGGTAGTTGTCGGAGATGTCCGTCAGCAGGCTGGAGTGCGAGGTCAGCAGCGTCTCCATGTTCTTCACCGCCTGGTCCCAGGCCGCCTGCTTCTGGCGGTACATGTTGGCGTCGTCGCCGTACCAGGACTTGATCAGCTCGTTCAGCTCCGCCTCCAGCGACGCGAGCGTGTTCGCTATCGCCTTGGTCTGCTGGACCATGTCGTCGGCGGCGTTGTTCATGTGGTTGTAGTCGACGTAGATGTAACCGTCGGTCAAGTTGTCGGGCATGGGAGCCTCCTGATCGGTGGGGAGCGCGGTGTCGTACGGACTCCGGGAAGCGGCCTGCTCAGCCTGCGAGTTGGTCGTACGCGGCCTGCGACTGGCTGTAGGCCGAGTTGATCGCCTCGTTCGAGGAGCCCTGGGTCTTGCCGTGCTGGACGAGGCTCTGGTTCAGCTTGTCGACCATGTCCTCAAGGCCGCGCAGGATGCCGTTGCACTGCTCGTCCCACTGCTTGAGGAGGGCGCCGAACTGGCCGCCGTCGCTGCCCTGGTAGCCCGAGGACAGGCCCGCACGGGTGTTGTCCACGTCCTGCCGGGACTTGAGGATGCCACTGAAGGCGCTCTCCAGGGCCTGGATCCCGTTACGGGTCGCCTGCTCGTTCGACTGCTGTCCGGTCCCTGCCATGGGTCCGCCTTTCGATGGGGTGCGGATACAACTGCGGCGCCGGTGAGCCTAAGCACGCCGGAGAGCAGGGTGCAACGTGGCGCGATCGGCTGCGCTCAGGATTTGGCGAATCGTCAACTATGTTTACTCGGCTGCAACTTGTTTCCGGTCGTGGCGGATTCCCCGACCCGCCCGCCGGGAGCGTCCGCGGGGTCCTCGGCGCAGGGCCGTGCCGTCGACGCGGGCACCAGCCCGGTCGCCGCCTGCGGAGTCAGGTCGGGGCCGGTCGGCAACATCGCCAGCAGCGGGGACGGCAGCCCCCGAGCGTCGGACTCCGTCCAACCGAGCGCCGTGAGCGCCTCCTTCGAGCCGACCCGGTACTTCACGCCGTCGTCGGCCACGAAATAGGTGGTCGCTCCGACCGTCCCGCCACCGGCGCCGAGCGCCCGCGCCAGCACACCGTGACCGGGCCGCACGACCACCGCGTCCACCGGCAGGCAGGCGCCCACCACCGCGTCACCACTGCGCTGGGCCACCGGGCCCAGCGCGCCGACGGGCACCAGCACCGAGCTGATCCGCACACCGTCGCCGCCCGGGAGCACCCGTGCGCACACCGCACTGCCGTCGGGCACCCGGGCGGCCCGGGGCGGGCTGTCCGGCAGCCCGGCCACCGACGGATCACGGCCGGTGGTGCCGGGCGCCTGGTGGTCCTTCAGCAGGTCCGCCCCGATGGGCAGTGCCGTCGGCGAGTCACCGTCGTACGCCTTCGACCGTACGGCGGGGTCGCCCAGCAGCAGCGCCACGGCGGTCGAGGTCACCGGGACAAGGCCCGTGTCCCCCAACAGGAAGTACTGGGCGCCCGCCTGTCCACCCGTGCCCGTCACCGTGGCACCGGGCACCGTCACCTGGAAGACCTGGCCGATTCTGGTCGCCGTACCGCCGAGGGTGGGGCCCTTCGAACCCAGCCCTTTCACCGACGGCGACGCCAAGGCCGGGCCGGGCACGAACGAGTCCAGGAACGCGGCCGACACCGGGCGGGGCGTCACCGAGCTGTAGCCCAGCGACAGCAGCGCGCCGGACCTGGTGTCGAGCCGCAGCCGACTGCCCTGCCAGATCAGGTACTTCTCCTGGTCGGGACCGCTCACCAGCACCGCTTCGCCGGCCCCCAGGCCGGTCGAGTCCAGGGGCACGCCCGCCGCCACCGCGGTCACCGCCCGCGTCGTCCTTCCCCCGCCCCCGGCTGCGCCCTCCGTCGTCGCCGAACAGACCGCCCACGCGCCCGACTCCAGGTCACCCGAGGAGGGCACCCCGTCCGGCGCTCCCGGGATGCCGACCGCGGCACCCACCGGGGTGTCCCGCAGCGAGGCCGCACCCACGTCCGTCGTCTCCAGGTCCGTACCGCCGATGAGCAGCGCGGAGGAGTAGTTGCGCACCGGGCGCAGCCGGCCGTCGAGGTAGAGGTAGCGGGCCCCGGTGTCACGGTTGACGATCAGGTTCTTGCCGCTGCGCCACGAGTCGTTGCCACCCGGCGAGACCAGCCCGAACACCACCGCCCCCGCGGAGATCAGCACAGCGATCAGCAAGCCGATCCCCGCCCCCCGGGTGGTGCGCCCCAGCGGGCTCTCGGGGGCGTCCGGGTCGGCGAGCAGCATGCCCGAGGTGAGGCGGCCCATGACGAAGGCGTGGGCCTGCACCTGGTCGCGCTTGGATTGCATGAACCGCGGTCCTTCCGATCAGCCGGTCCGCACCGGCTCCCGCGCTACGGGGCCGTTCGCGTCGAAGTGGTCGTTCGCGTCGAGACGGTCGTTCGTGTCGTGTCCGTGGCCGGGGTCAGCCGTTGATGGCGCGCAGCGCGGCGAAGACGCCGAGCACCCACAAGGTCAACGGCAGCAGGGCGATCGCCAGCAGCGACTGCGCCAGCTCCGCCGCCCTGCCCCAGTAGGGCAGCATCCGCCGGCCGGGAACGATCCAGGAGGCGACGGCCAGCACGGTGGCCGACGCCAACAGCCCGCCCACCACCAGGGGCCGGTCTGCCGCGGTGGTGCCGGCCGCGAGGGCGAGCACCAGCAGCGTCACGCCCCAGGCGCCGGGCAGGACCAGCGCCAGCCGCTGCCACACGTTGACCATGCCCCGGCCGTGCACCAGCAGGAGCACGGCGAGCACCCCCGCGGTCAGGACCTCGGGGAGTACCGGGTTGCGGCTCAGCGGCACCAGGCAACCCGCGCACAGAAGGCCGGAGGCGCCGTAGAGGCCGGTCATCCAGCCGCTCGCCAGCTCCGTGCGGGTCGTCACGTCCGTGCCGTCGTAGGGCTCGATGCCCTCCTGGAGCTGCTGCGGGTTGGTCGGCAGGGCCGGCATGCGCATCCCGGCCAGCTGGAAGGACAGGGCGGGCACGAAGCCGCCCAGCAGCACGGCCAGCGACGCCACGGCTGCCGCCGCACCGTCCACACTCAGGTCGAACAGGCTCATCAGGACACCCGCCAGCACCCCGGCCAGCGACACCAGCGCCGAGGCCACGAACAGCGGCGTGCATACGGCGGTCAGGGCGAGTGCGAGCACCGCGCCGCCCGCGCAGGCGGCGGCGGCGGCCAGCAGCCGGGCGCCCAGCACCTGGTTGGCCTGGGGGCCGGCGATCTCACCGCCCGGCTGCAGCCAGCCGGCCAGGGCCAGGAACGGTCCGGCCATGAAGCCGAGTGCGGCGGCGCCGGCCGCGTCGCCCACCGCACGGCTCGCGGAGGCGGCCCCGGCCAGCAGCAGCAGCCCCGCCACGCCGGCGGCGGCCATCCGCGGCCCGGTCGGACCGCCGGGCCAGGCCAGCACCGCCAGTCCCAGTGTCAGGGCGGCCACCGCCATGCCGAGCAGCAGACGCCGCCCGGCCGCCGCGTCCCAGCTGTGCAGCCGGTCCCGGGTCACCGTCGCCATACCGTCCACCAGGTCGTCGAGCCGTACCTCCGGCAGCGACTCGGTGTGTGGCCGCAGGTACAGGACCTCGCCGTCCTTGAGGTCCACCGCGGCCAGGGTGCTCTCCTCGTCCAGCGCGGCGCCGCCGAGGCGCTGGAGCACCCACCCGTCGTGCTCCAGGCCGTTCTCCTCGACCTCCTCGCCGGCGTAGTGCAGGACGGTGGGCAGCAGATCGGCGACGGGTACGTCGGAGGGCACCGCCAGGTCGATGGTCCTGGCCGGGGCTCTGACGGTGAGGCGGCAGAGGCCCGCAACGGAGCTGTCGGTCATCGTGGGTCTCACGTTTCCATGAGTCGGGCCGGGGGAGCCGGAGGTCTGACCCGAACTGGCAAGATGCCGACGGGAGTCATGCGAGGGCCTGCTTGGACGTACCTATCGTCGCCATGCAGACTACTGATGGGCGGTCGAACGGAATTATGGGCCCCTACCGACGGCGTGTCACAACGACGGGGATTCGGCGACCAGTTACGCGGCGCTCAACCCCGATCCTTTAAGGAGCAGTTGCGTTGAGCGTGGTTCTCTTCCGCAGACCGGCCCGCCGCCGTGGTCCCGACATGCCCGAGGGTGAGCTGAGCCTGCAGGAACCCCCGACACTTCCGGAGACCGTGCCGGACAGCTCGGCGGTGTGGACGTACCTGCCGATGGCCATGATGTCCGTTTCCATGATGCTGATCTTCATCAAGCCGGGTGGCGGAAACAGTTCGTTCACCTACATCGCGCTGGGCACGATGGTGATGGGCTCCGGTGCCATGATGGTCGGCCAGGTGATGCGCAAGGCGGGGGAGCGCAAGCAGCGGCTGCGCGGAGAACGCCGGGACTACCTGCGCTACCTCACCCAGATCCGGCGCCAGGTCCACCGGGCGGTCGTCGAACAGCAACTGGCCCTCGCCTGGCGGCATCCGCATCCCCGGACGCTGCGTGCGATGGTCCGCACCACCAGGCTGTGGGAACGGCGGGTCAAGGACGAGGACTTCGGCGAGGTCCGGATAGCCGTCGGCGACCAGCAGTTCGCGATGCGGCTCAACCCGCTGTCCACCAAACCCGTCGAGGACCTGGAGCCGCTCAGCGCGCACGCCCTGCGCCGCTTCATCCGCGCCTACAGCACCGTGCCCGGCCAGCCCATCGCGCTCTACCTGCGCTCCTGGTCACGAGTACTGACCCGCGGCGACGAGGCCGCCACCCGCGCCATGGTCCGCGCCGCACTGAGCCAGCTGGCCGTGTTCCACCCGCCGGAGGAACTGTGGATCGCGCTGTGCGTCTCGGACGAGCGGCGCGCGGACTGGGAATGGGTCAAGTGGCTGCCGCACAACCTGCATCCGCAGGAGCAGGACGGCGCCGGACCCGCGCGCATGGTGGCCGCCACCCTCAACGACCTGGAGGAGCTGCTCGGCGCCGAGTTCACCGAGCGCCCGAGTTTCGACCCGGACGCGGTACCGGGACGCGACGAGCCCTACACCGTGATCGTGGTCGACGGCGTCACCGTGCCCACCGGTCACCGGCTGGAGGGTCCCGGATTCCGCAACACCGTCGTGCTGGACCTCTCCGGGGCACTCGCCTGGCGCCCCGGCCGCACCACCCTGCGCCTCGACGTGGCCCCCGACGCCGTCCGCCTGGTGCGCACCGACCGCAGCCGCAAGGAGCAGACCACCCTCCTCGGCCGCCCCGACCGGGTCGGACCCGTCGCCGCCGAGGCGCTGGCCCGGATGATCGCCCCGTACCGCATGAGCCTGGCCGCCGACATCGCCGAACCACTCAGCTCAGACGTGCAGTTGACCCAACTGTTGGGCATCCCCGACCTCTACCGGCACACGCCCGAGACCCTCTGGAGGCGCCACGCCGGCGCTGCCCGGCTGCGGGTCCCGGTGGCCGTCGGCGCGGACGGCACACCCGTGGAACTCGACATCAAGGAGTCCGCGCAGGGCGGCATGGGGCCGCACGGCATGCTGATCGGCGCCACCGGCTCCGGCAAGAGCGAGCTGCTGCGCACGCTGGTCCTCGGACTGGCCCTCACCAACTCCTCCGAGACGCTGAACTTCATCCTGGTCGACTTCAAGGGTGGCGCGACCTTCCTCGGCCTGGACGAACTCCCGCACACCTCCGCCGTCATCACCAACCTCGCCGACGAAGTCGCCCTGGTGGAACGTATGCAGGACGCCCTGCACGGCGAACTCATCCGCCGCCAGGAACTGCTGCGCGCGGCGGGCAACTACACGTCCGCCCTCGAGTACGAGAGGGCCCGCGCATCCGGTACCCCGCTGGAGCCACTGCCCAGCCTCTTCGTCGTGGTCGACGAGTTCAGCGAACTTCTCGCCTCGCACCGGGAGTTCATGGACCTCTTCGTCATGATCGGCCGCCTGGGCCGGTCGCTGGGCGTACACCTGCTGCTCGCCTCCCAGCGCCTGGACGAGGGACGCATGCACCAGCTGGAGAGTCATCTCTCCTACCGGATCGGCCTGCGCACCTTCTCGGCCATGGAGAGCCGCGGGGTGCTCGGCGTCCCCGACGCCTACCAACTGCCGTCGCAGCCCGGCGCCGGCTATCTCAAGAGCGGGGTGGAGGCACTCACCCGCTTCCGTGCCGCGTACGTCTCCGGGCCCTATCGGCACCGCCGCGGCGCCGCCGTGCAGGCCAGGGTCGCCAGCCAGGTCGTGCCCTGGACGGCCGGCTGGGTGGTCCCGCGGGCCTCCGCCGCGCCCGCTCCCGACCCGGTGGAGGAGACGGAGTCCGCCGAGAGCCTGCTGGCCGTGGCCGTCGACCGGCTGCGCGACTCAGGTCCCGACGCGCACCGGGTGTGGCTGCCGCCGCTCGACGTACCGCCGACCCTGGACGGTCTGCTCCCCGGCATCGAACCCACCGCCGACCGTGGCCTCAGCGCCACCCGCTGGCCCGGCACCGGACGCCTCCGGGTACCCGTCGGCCTGGTCGACAAGCCCTTCGACCAGCGGCGCGAGCCGTTGGTGCTCGACCTGTCCGCGGGCGGCGGCCACCTCGCCGTCGCGGGCGGCTCGCAGAGCGGCAAATCGACGGTGCTGCGCACCCTCCTCACCTCGCTCGCCCTCACCCACACCCCGGCCGAAGTGCAGTTCTACTGCCTCGACTTCGGCGGCGGAACCCTCTCCTCGCTCACCGGTCTGCCGCACGTCGCCGGGGTCGCCTCCCGTCTCGACAGTGAGCGGATCAGCCGAACGGTGGCCGAGGTCACCACCGTGCTCGAGCACCGTGAGCGGTTCTTCCTCGACCAGGGGATCGACTCCATGGCCACCTACCGGCGCCGGCGCGCGGCGGGGGAGTTCACCGACGAGGCACACGGGGACGTCTTCCTCGTGGTGGACGGCTGGGCTCAGGTCAAGCAGAACTTCGACCACCTGCTCCCCACGTTCAACCAGCTCGCCACCGGCGGTCTCAACTACGGCATCCACCTGATCACCACCACCACCCGCTGGGTGGAACTGAGCGCGCAGGTACGCGACCAGAGCGCCACCCGGCTGGAACTGCGGCTCGGTGACCCCATGGACTCCGTGGTGGACGTACGCAAGGCGGCCGTCGTTCCCCGGCTGCCCGGACGCGGACTCACGGTCGACGGCAAACTGCACTTCCTGACCGCCCTGCCCCGTCTCGACGGCGTCACCACCACGGAGGACCTCAGCGAGGGCGTCACCGCGCTGGTGGAGAGAATCGCCGATCACTGGTCGGGCGAACCCGCGCCCGCCGTAAGGATGCTGCCGCACCGACTGCCCGCCTCGGCCCTGCCCGCACCGGAGTTGGGCGACGGGCTGCGACTGGCACTGGGTCAGGACGAGGAAAAACTCTCCACGGTGTGGCACGACTTCAGCCGGACTCCGCACCTGGTGGCGGTCGGCGACACCGAGAGCGGCAAGACCAACCTGCTGCGGCTGGTCGCGCAGGCGGTCACCGCCCGCTACGCCCCGACCGAGGCGCGGGTCCTGGTCGTCGACTACCGGCGCGAACTCGTGGACGCGGTCCCGCCGGAGTACCAGCTCGGGCACGCCGTCTCCGTCGACGCCCTCAAGGAACTCGTGGGCGGCTCGGCGCGCGCGCTCAAGACCCGGCTGCCGGGGCCCGACATCACCCCCGCCCGGATGCGGCTCGCCGACTGGTGGCAGGGGCCCAGGCTGTTCGTGCTCGTCGACGACTACGACATGGTGGTCGGCAGCAACAACTTCGACCACCCCTTCGCCCCGCTCTTCGACCACCTGGCCCTGGGGCACGAACTGGGACTGCACGTCATCGTCGCCCGCTCCGCCACCGGCGCCGGCCGCGGCCTCAACGACCAGCTGCTGCGCCGCCTCGACGAGGCCAACACCCCCGGAGTACTGCTGTCCTGCCCGCCGTCGGAGGGCTATGTCTTCGGCAACATCAAGCCGCGCAACCTGCCCGCGGGACGTGCGCGGTACATCGCCAGGCGCAAGCCGACGCTGATCCAGACGGCACTCGCGAAGACGGCGGAGCCCTCCGAAGGAGCGGACGGGAACTGACCCGGCGCGCGTCGGACCGGGAAGAGCGTGCCCGGCCCGGTCCGACGCGGTGTCCGGACAGGGACGGGCGGCTGCCGCCCGCCCGTCAGGTCCCGTCGCCGCTTCTCCCGTCGCCGCCAGGGGAACCCGCCGGCCGCCACCGGCGAGTACGGGCCCGGGGGAGCGTCAGGGCGGCCCAGACCACCAGGAGCATCAGCCCCGCGCCCGCCGCCGCGAACAGCGTGGCCCGGCGGACCGGCAGGGCCGCGTCGTCATCGGGCAGCCGTACGGCGGCTCCCGGCGCCGGGGCCGCGGCGCGGGCGGTGTTCCCCGGCGCCACCACCGTCACGGCCGCGAACGGATCGAGCCGGGGGACGACATCGGGGTAGGCGCTCGTGGTGAGACGCGCGGCGGTCTCCGCGCCGGTGAGGCCGGGGTGGGAGGAACGCACCAGAGCCGCCGCCCCGGCCACGTACCCGGCGGCGAAGGAGGCACCCGAGCCGATGTAGTGCCCAGTGCCGCGCGCGCCGATCCCGACCACTCCGTCACCGGGTGCCGCCAAGTCGGCGGAGACCGGCAGCAGGGCGTCGTCCGGACGCTTCCCCTGCGCGTCGACGTCCAGCACCGACAGCACGCCGGGCTGCGCGGCGGGCCAGTAGTCCCGCGGCGTCGGCTCCTCGTCCTGCGCCGAGGACCTGGCCGGCGGGTCGGGCACGGCCGCCGCGATCACCAGCACGTCCTTCGCGAGAGCCGCCTCGACGGCCTTCGTCAGCCCGTCCGATCCCCGCACCAGCGCCGGCGAGACGGTGATGACGTCGGCGCCCGCCGCCGTCGCCGCCGCTATCCCCGAAGCGACGCTCTGCGCGGTGGCCGCGCCGCGTTCGTCCGTGCCGCGTACCGCGAGGATCCTGGCCCGCTGGGCGACCCCCGCGAACCGCACCCCGTCGACGGTGGCCGCGGCGACCAGCCCCGCGACGAAAGTCCCGTGCCCCACGCAGTCCCGACCCGCAGGGCCGACCGCGGTCACCCGGCCGGACAGGGCGGACGCCGTCGTGGACACCCCGGTGTCGACCACCGCCACCGTCACCCCGGAACCGTCCGAGAACGGCCAGGTGCGGGTCAGTTGGAGACTCCGCTGCTCCCAGGGCACGGTCGTGGCCCGCTGGGCCGAGGCGCTGGTGCAGTCCGCGTCGGCGTCCAGCCGCGCGGGCATCACGGGCAGCCGCACCGGCGTGTCGTCGGCGGCGGACGCCTCGGTCACACCGCCCAGCGGCAGCAAGGTTCCCACGCAGAGACAGACGGTCAACGCCCGTGCCAAGTGCAGGAGATGAGCCAGAGGAGGGCGCCGCCGAGACATGTTCCGCATCCTACGGGCAGCCGCCGGGCGCCAGCGGCCACCCCTCACCCGTTCGGCGTCGGCATCCGCGTTCCGGGCACGTCGCCGGGCATCAGGAGCCGCAGTTCGTCCAGGCTCGGTGCGGCGATGGCGCTGACCCGGCCCGCCTGCCTGGTCATCATGGACTCCAGGACCTGCCGGGCCAGCCGCCCGTTGCCGAAGGAGCGGTCGCGCGGCAGGGAGTCGAAGTACTCCCGCAGCAGCCCGCCGACGCCGGGGCCGCACTCGTAGCCCGAGGCGTCCGCGTGCATGCGGACGATCGTCACCAGCTCGTCGGAGGTGTAGTCGGCGAACTCCACACGCCGCGAGAACCGGGACGACAGACCCGGGTTGGACGCGAGGAAGGACTCCATCTCCCGGGTGTAGCCGGCCACGATGACGACCACCTCGTCACGGTGGTCCTCCATCAGTTTCAGCAGGGTGTCCACGGCCTCCTGGCCGAAGTCCGAGCCGGAGGAGCCGCTTCCCGGAGTGAGCGTGTATGCCTCGTCGATGAACAGCACGCCCCCACGGGCCCGCTCGAAGACCTCGCGGGTCAACTGCGCCGTGTGGCCGACGAACCGGCCCACCAGATCGGCCCGCGCCACCTCGACGAGCTGGCCCTGGGGCAGCACGCCGAGCGAGACGAGCAGTTCGCCGTAGAGTCGGGCGACGGTGGTCTTGCCGGTGCCGGGCGGACCGGTGAAGACCAGATGGTGACTGATCCGGGGACTCGGCAGGCCGGCGGCCTCACGCCGCCGGGCGGTCGACAACAGGTTGACCAGATCGGTGACATCGCGTTTGACGGCCGCGAGACCCACCATGTCGCCGAGCCGGGACAGGGCGTCGCCGCGGTCCGGCTCGCCCGCCTCGCCGTGCGGTCCGGCCGGGACCTGAATCCCCACGTCCTCGGGGACCAGCAGGCTCAGGTCCCGTTCGCTCACCTCGGTCTGTGCGGCCAGTCGTACGGCCTGCCGGTCGACCATCTCCTCGAACACCTGGCGGGCGGCACGGCCGTTGCCGAACGTGGCGTCCTTGGGCATGCGCTCGAAGTGCGCGGCGAGTGCCGCGCCGGTGCCCTCGCCGAGCTCGTACTGGTGCCGGGTGCACATGGTCTCCATGATGGCCACCAGCTCGTGCACCGTGTAGTTCTCGAACTCCACGGTCCGCGAGAAGCGGGACGCCAGGCCCGGGTTGCTGCCGAGGAAGGACTGCATCTCCCCGGAGTAGCCCGCGGCGACGACGACCACGTCCTCACGGTGGTCCTCCATCAGTTTCAGCAGGGTGTCCACGGCCTCCCGTCCGAAGTCGGGCCCCGAACGCCCGCCGTCGGAGGTCAGGGTGTACGCCTCGTCGATGAACAGCACGCCGCCCAGAGCCCTGTTGAAGGTCTCGGTGGTCTTGATGGCGGTACCGCCGATGACCTGGGCGACCAGATCTGCCCGCGAGACCTCGACCAGGTGCCCGGTGCGCAGCGCGCCCAACTGGGCCAGCACGGTGCCGTAGAGGCGGGCGACGGTGGTCTTACCGGTGCCGGGCGGGCCCGCGAAGACCAGGTGACGGCTCATCGGCGGTGCCGACATGCCCAGCTGGGCCCTGCGCTGGGCGAGTTGGGTGAGATTGACGAGAGTGCGGACCTGCTGCTTGACGTTGGCGAGGCCGATCAGCCCCTCCAGTTCGGCGAGCGGCCCGCTCTCCCCGGTCGCGCCCGCGCCGTCCGGCGCGGTTCCGGCCGGGTCGGTGCCCTCGACATCGCCGTAACCCCAGGCGTCCCGGCGGCCGTTGCCACTGGAGGTGAGGGACTCGACGGCCAGCCGGTCGCCGGGCTGCGACTGGACCAGGCCGCTGCCCGCGTTGTCGCGCACCGTGCAGTTGACGACGGACACCGGCAGGGAGGTCTCCACCCGCAGGCCGTCCTTGCCGCTGCCGGCCAGGGTGCATCCGTTGAGCGAGGCGCGCCCGCCCTGCCGGATGACGGCGCCGCACTCCGGGGCGCCGACCACCTGGAGCCTGGTGCCCGTCAGTTCGCCCTCCGCGTCGACGAGCACGCCGTCCGCTCCGGCCTCGCGGATCTCGCAGTCGCGGGCCGTGAGAGTACCGTCGGTGCCCACGGACAGACCCGTTGCGGCCGGCGCGCGTACGGTGGTGCCCCCCACGTAGAGGTTGCCCGCGCTCTCCACGTGGACGCCCGCCGCGCCGGTCCTGGCGATCTCGCTGTCCTCCAGCCGTCCCCGGCCGTCCTTGGCGACCTCGACGCCGTTGCCGCCCGCGTCGCTGATCCGGGCGCGGCGGATCATCGGGTTGGCGCCGGTCGCGATCCGAATACCGGCGCCCGCGGTGTCGATCACCTCCACCCGGTCGAGTTCGGCGGTGGACTCCTCCTCCAGCAGCAGCCCGGACGTGGCCGCGCAGTCCCGCACGGTCAGCGAGGTCAGCGACGGCGATCCGGACCCGGTCACCCGCAGCGCGGGCGCCTGGGAGGATTCCAGCCAGCAGTCCTCGTAGGTGCCGCGGCCCCGGTCGGTGATCAGCAGGCCGTTGCCCCCGGTGCGGGCCGTGCGGCAGCGGCGCAGCAACGGGTCGCTGCCCTGCGAGACGACGAACGCCGGACCGGTGGTCGCGGTGACCCTGATGTCCTCCAGCACGGTGCGGGAGGCACTGGTCAGATGCACACCGATCCCGACGTCGTGGACCACCGTGCGCACGACCCGCGTTGTGCAGCGGCCCTCCAGCGCGACGGCCGGCTGGTCGGTGGAGGAGATGTCGCAGTCCTCGACGGATCCCTGGGCGTCGCCGTTGGCCAGGATTCCGTTGGCCCGCGCGTCGCGCACGGTGCAGCCGCGCACCGAGACCCGGCCGCGTTCCCCGATCACCACACCCGACGTGCCCAGATGCTCGACGGTGCAGGACTCCAGGGAGCTCTCCACGGCGGAGGTGACGACCACTCCGGCCCCCACGCTGTTGCTGATCCGGCAGTCACGCATCGCCAGCGAACCGGTCTCCCGGGCGAGGACCGCCGTCCACGCGGACCCGGTGACCTCACAGCCGTCCATGGCCACTTGGCCGCGTACCGCGTCCACGACGGGCAGGTCCTCGTCCCCGCCGCGCAGCACCAGATCGGTGAGCATCACGGCGTCGGCGCGCAGGCTGACCGCGCTGCCGCGCCGGGGGCGTATCTCCACCGTCCCCCGCGACTGTTCGGCGACGATGGTCACCCGTATGCCGACGACGAGGCTCTCCTCGTACGTACCGGGGCCCACACTGATCACCGCGCCGCTGCGCGCCCCCACGAGCGCCTCACCGATCGTGCGGAAGCCGCCGGTTCCGTCGGAGCGGACCGTCAGTACCTGGCGTGACACGCGCTCTCCATCTCTCGCAGACTCACGGTGCCGATCGCCCTTGGCAGGGTGCCGACGGCCCCCATCATGCCTGGCTCTACCAGGTGTTGACACGTCGGCCCGAGTCGGGGACGCCGCCTTTCCCGTCGGACGCGGCCGATCGCCGGGCTCGGCCGGCACCGTCCCGGCCGCGACCGCGGTACCCATGCTGACGGCCGCCTCGACCCAAGTGGTGTCCCCACGGCAACGGAGTTCGCGCACCTCGCCCGGAGCCGGGTCGAGCAGGCTGCCGGCGGAGCCCCCGTGGGCGTCCGGCGGAGCCCCCGTGGGCGTACCGGACACCGACGTCGCCTTCGAGGACCGCGACCGCACGAGGGCGCGGGTCCCCTCGTCCCGGGCCGAAGCCGGCGCTGCGGCAGACCCCGTAATCGGTTCGCCAAGGACACGGTGCTGAGCGTGGACGCACCTCGGTGCCGGCCCGCGGCGACCACAAGGTGGCCGAGCGGTCGAAGAACCACCGCTCCTCCTCCGACCACCAGGTCGTCTTCGAAGCCGACACCCGCACCCAGGTATCCCGGCCGTGTCACCCGGCGGACCCCCGCATCAGCTGCGCGTCCCCTTGGGGGATCCACTTCCGGCTGCATCCGGCAGAATGAGCAGCTTGCCGGTGGTACGCCGAGCCTCCAGATCGCTGTGGGCCTGGGCGGCCTCGGACAACGCGTAGCGCCCCGTTATGGTGACCTCGAGCGCCTTGGAGCGCACCCACTCGAACACGTCGGCGGCTCGTCGGAGCAGTTCGGACCGATCGGCGACGTAGTCCCCGAGGCTCGGCCGGATCAGGGTCAGCGAGCCGCCGTGGGCGAGCCGAATCGGATCAAACGGCGGCACGGCACCACTTGCCGCGCCGAAGAGCACGAGATGGCCGCGGGTTCGCAGGCTCGCGAGGCTCGCGTCGAAGGTGTGCGCGCCGACGCCGTCGTAGACAACCGGCAGTCCCTGACCGCCGTTGAGCCGCCTCACCTCGGCTGCGAGATCGTCGACCTCGGAGGAAAGGATCACCTCGGCGGCCCCGGCACGCTTCGCCAGCTCGGCCTTCGCTGCGGTCGATGTCGTGCCGATCACCCTGCCGCCGAGATGGGTGATGAGCTGGGTCAAGAGCAGCCCCATGCCACAGGCAGCCGCATGCACGAGCACCGTGTCGCCCCCCTGGACCGGGTAAGCGTCCGTGACGAGACAGTGCGCGGTCATTCCTTGCAGGAGCACGGCGGCGGCGGTCTCGAAGCCGATGTCGTCGGGCAGCGGCACCAGCCGCGTTGAGTCCACCACGGCCCGCTCGGCATAGGTACCGGGAATCTCCACCCAGCCGACCCGGTCCCCCACGGCGACGTCAGTCACGTCCGGTCCGACTTCGACGACCGTGCCGGCGCCCTCGACGCCCGGAGTGAAGGGCAGCGGGAGGCTGTACCGGCCTTCGCGGTGGTAGACGTCGAGGAAGTCGACCCCGGATGCGGCGACCTCCACGACCACCTCGCCCGGACCCGGCCGCGGCTGGTCCACATGGGCCTCCTGCAGCACCTCGGGACCGCCCACGGAAACCACAACGTCCCCGTGCGCGGCATCGTGCGGGACGGCGGTGGACATACTGCCTACGGGGCCGTCCTCGATGCCATACAACGGCATCGACGCAAGCCGCGCGGAGACCTCCGCCGCACCACCGCTGGTGGCGTGGGAGAGAACCGTGGGAGCCCCTGGACAAGGCACCCGACATCATCCTCGCGGCGGTGGACGAAGCGCCGGCCGCGCTCCCGGACCAGGCAACCCGCTCGTGCGCGGTGCGGGTTGCGGCGATCAGCCGAAGTGTGCGTCTCGCCCCCGGGCACGCCGACCGCCGAGTTCGTCCCCGACGACCGGTGCAGGAGGTTGACGACACTCGCTGCGAGACCACAACGGGGGCGAGGGGTGTGGGCGACGAAGCTCGGCAAAGAAGCTGCAAAGGGGTTGGATAAGGGCAGGTCGCGAAGGGTGCTCTCCGTGCGAGCGGAGATGAACCCGTACGGCACCAGCACCGTGTCGACCCGACGGAGTGCTCTCCGTGCGAGCGGAGGTGAACATGCCCCGGTCGGCACGGGGCGGGTGGCCGTTACGGCGGTGCGGCAGGTGCCGCGGGGGCAGGGCGGGGGTCACATGGTGCAGTGATCAACTACCAGCTTTGCCTTACTCGGAGTAACGAAATGATCATCGGGTGAGCGGTTCCGGTCGGTCGTCCGGGCCGCTCCGTCCGTTCGTCATGCGTCCCACACAGCCCAGTCCGCTCGGTCCCGCTCGGTCGATCCGGTCCGTTCGATCCGCTCGGTCGACTCGGCCCGTTCGACCGGCTGGTGCCGGTCCGTTCCGGTCCGTTCCGGTCCGTTCCGGTCCGTTCCGTTCCGGTCTGTTCCGGTCTGTCCGGTCCGTAATGTCCGTACGGAGCGCGGAGAGCGCGGGGCGCCCCATGCCGCGAGGAGTCACCATGCAGCAGTCCGGCCAGCCTTCGGCCCCCTTCGACGAAGCGCGCGACGCGTACGAGGCGCACCGGCGGGCGTGCCGTCAGTGCCGGGTGGACGGCCTGCCCTGTCCTGCGGCCAAGCATCTGCGTCGCGCGCACAACAACGCGCTCCGCGCGGCCCGTTCCGCCCCGGCCGGTCGGTCGCCGCTCCGCCCGTCCTGAGGCGTCCCGCCCGGTACCCGGTACCCGGTACCCGGTCGCCCGTCGAACTGGACCTGAACAGAGGCGGGTTGCACCACCGCGTGCATCCTCACCGCCCTCCTCGTGAGAGTCCGACGGTGCTGACGGAGGTGTTGCGTCGGCGCCCGTGACCCAGGGTTGTCCGACAGTGCACTGCTTCTGCTTCATCGTGCATGGACCACCGGGTCGGGCGGGGCTGATGCCCCGTGAGCTGTGATGATCGGAATCGAGAGAAGAGAGCACGTACTCCACGACTCCGTCGGTCCGGCACACCGGGCGGACCTGCCCGATCGGCGAAGGTGCAGATTCCGGGCCGTCACGGGACCTGTGCGCTCCTTCCGCGCGGTATCGCGCCCTCGACAAGGAGTCCCATGGCTGATCAAACCGACGAAGCGCGCGCCGTCCCGGGAGTCGTCGTACAGGCCGACGATCTCCTCACCCGCGACGGGACGGCCGCTTTTCTGGGCGCGGACGGCCGGGTCACGCTGCTGGAGGCCGACCGGATCGCCGACGCCGACATCCTGGTCGTCCTCACGGCCACGGTGAGTGGCAAGACCCTCTCCACGATGAGCCGGGCCAGCCAGGCCACCGGGGGCCGGATCCGGATCGTGCTCGTCGCCGACCACATCTCGGAACAGCAGCTCGCGCTGGCGGTCAACCACGGCCTGGTGAGCTTCCTGGTGCGCCCCTTCACCAGCTTCAGCCGGATCCTCTCGGCGGCCGTCGAGGCGCATCGGGGGCGCGCCGCCCTGCCGCCGATCCTGATGAACATGCTGCTGGACCGGATGCGCACCATGCAGAAGGACGAGTGCCCCACCGGCCTGCTGCCGGTCGAGCTCTCGCAGCGCGAACTCGATGTGCTCCAGCTCCTCGCGGAGGGGATGGACACCGTCGAGATAGCCAACAAGCTCAGCTACTCGGAGCGTCTGATCAAGAGCGTCATCCAGGCCGTGATCAAGCGGCTCGACCTGCGCAACCGTACCCACGCCGTCGCCTACGCCATCCGTATGGGCATCCTCTGACCGGCGGTCCGCTCCGACCGGAGGTGTCGAGAAGGGTACGGGTGATGTGCGTCCGTGCAGGCCCCTCCCGCACCGGTCCACCCTCCTGCCCGCTCTCCCTAAGCTGCCCGGAGAGTCGTCGCCACGTGAGCGGCTGGGCCGACGACCGCACCACCTGGACCGGGAAGGCATGGAGATGAACCACCGCGAGCCACAGGCCGGACACTCCGACGAGTTCGCCGGAGCGCCGGACGGGCGGGCGGTATGGGAGAGCGAACTGCCCTGGCAGCTCCCGCATCCGGACCAGGCGGGGGAGGGGAGCCCGCTCTACGCGAACCACGAGGAACACGCGGCCGAAGAGGTCCCGCCCACGAACCCCGACGCGACCGCCGTCCGTCCCGTCGCGCACGCCCCGGCCTCGGACGCGACCGCCGCCCGTCCTGCCGCGCACGGCCCGGTCCCGGACGCGACCGCCGTCCTGCCCGTCGCGCACGCCCCGGTCTCCGGGACGTCGTCCACCCATGCCCCCGCCGGTACGTCCTCTTCCGGCGCCGAGGGCGGGTCGACGGTCCGCCGTACGAGCCGGCCCGCGACCTCCCCGCAGCCGACGGGCGGCGGCGGACGCCGTCGGCGGTCCGCCGGCGCAGGAGGGCGGCGGCCGGGTTCGCGCGGGCATCTCGCCAAGCCGATTCTGGCCGGAGCCGGCCTGCTCAGCGCGCTACTGCTGCTCGCCCCGCACCTCTTCGGCGACGACGCGCCCCTGCAGACGGTCAAGGCCGGCGCGGAGGACAGGGAGCCGGAGACCGGCACCGCACCCGACCCGGGCCACCCCGACGCCGCGAAGACGTCACCGCGCCCGGCGGCCTCCACCACGCGGCGAGGCGAGGACTCCGCTGGCGGCGGGCACGACGCCATCGTCGAGGTGGCGGCGACCGTGCCGACCGCGTCGGCGAAACCCACCACCGGGCCGACGGCCGCCCCGAGCGCGACCAGGAGCGCCACACCCACCAAGGCCGCCCCCGCGCCGACCGCGACAACGGAACAGTGGACGACCACCGTGGTGAACGGCACCCGCGTGCTGGATCCGGGCCAGTTGTGGTCCACCAACCGTATCGGCCTGAACTTCCAGGGCGACGGCAATCTGGTGCTCTACGACACCAAGGGCACCCCGCTGTGGTGGTCCGGGACGGTCGGGCAAGGCGGGGTCCGGGCCGTCTTCCAGGCCGACGGCAACCTCGCCGTCTACAGCCAGGATTCGCGGACCGTCTGGTCCTCGCACACCGAGGGCCACGACGGCGCCCGGCTGGTGCTCCGGGCCGACGGGAACGTGGTCATCGAGCAGGGCGGCACCGTGCTGTGGTCCACCGGCACGGCGATGTGACGCGCTCCGGAACAGTTCTGACGGACCGTCGGTTCAATCGGAGTCGCCATCGTACGGGCGGACGCCCCCTCATCTGCCGCCCAGAGACAGTCCGTAGGGAAGTCCCCGCGGTTTCGGCGGGGTGAAACTCGCTGGAGCGGAACAGAGTTGGCCGTTGATCCCTGCATGGAACCGGTCGATCACGCCCGCTCACCGGCGGGGAGCCCCGCCTGCACGGAGAAGCCGGCCATGAGTGGCAACCACACAGGAATGACCGCCCCCGGTGGAGGCGCTGCGGCACCGCTCGCACCGGGGCCTCGCCAGGACCCGGGCCGACCGGGTCCGGACACGCCGTCCGGCGGCGGTGCTCCCGCCGTCGGACGCCAGGGTGTCGGCGGCCCCCGCTTCACCGCCCACCGCGCGGGTGGGGCCTGGCTGGTGGCCCCGGTCGGCCCGGTGGATCCGCGCGCCCTCGCCTTCACGGCCGGGCTTGCCCCGGACGCCGAGTGCACCGTCGTCGTGGCGGACCTGCCCGACGGGTCGGACGACGCGACCCTGGACCGGTTCGTCCGGGCGATCCCCGCCGGGTCGGACGACCTGAGGCTCGTGTTCGGCCGGCCGCTGCGGGACGCCGTGACGGTCGCCCAGCACCTCGCCGTACGACTGGGCCGGACGGTCGTCGCTCCGGCAGGCGCACCACTGCCCACCCCCGGCGGAGGTCTCTGGGTGGGTCCGGACAGCGGACCGGGCTGGATGCGCTGCGCGCCCCGGGGCCCCCGGACGCCGGACTCCAGGGCCTTCCCGAAACCCTTGTGGGAATGCGCCGTCCCACCGCGCCCGTGGGCGATCGGCAGAAGCGTGGCGGAGCCCATTCCCGCAGGCGTCTGGCTGCGGCCCTCGGCGGAGGACCCCGCCCGCTCCGCCCAGTGGACGCGACTCGCCGGAGGGCCCGCGGTGTCCACCGAGCTGATGACCGTGGCGATCGGCGCCCCCGGGGCCCCGGCGCTGCCGGTGGCGGACGTCGCCCGGTTCTGGGAGGACCTTCCCCCGCGGCTCCGGCCGGCGGTCCGCTTCCTCTGCTACGGACCCGCCCGGCTGAGCGGCGGACGGCATCTCGGAGACGTCCTCGCCCAAGTGGTCGGCGAGCCGGTGCGCTTCCTCAGTGGCATGCCGCAGGACACGGGCGACGGGCGAGAGGTGGTGCTGACGGCAGACGACGGCACGCCGGGCCGCCCGCTCAGGGCCCACGAGTTCGTCCACCTGCCCCCGGCCCGATTCCCCGCTCCGCCGCCCTCCCCGTTCGCGGCGGCCCACCGATGGCCGCTCGGCGCGTTCCCGGAGATCCGGCCCGGTACGCATCGCCTCGCCGACGACGTCGTCGTCGAAGTGGTCCGCAGCGGCCTGTGGGTGCGGCCGACACCGGCCCCCGCGCACGCCCCGCAGATGCGGGACGCCGACCCGGACCCCGCACACGAACGGGTGCTCTGCGACGCCGCGTCACAGGAGCACCTTCCGCGGCTCCGCCGGCTCGCGCAGGACCTGGTGCGCTCCTTTCCCCCCGGACTGCGCGGCGCGGTGCGCCTGGGTACCGGCCGCCCCACGGCCCCGGTCGGCCGCGCCTCCTCGCACGCCTCCCGGGCCCCTCTCCCCGGCGTGCCCCGGTCGCCCGCCGTCCCGTACCCGGTGCCCACGGGCCATGCCTCCCCCGCGGGCGAGGCGCTGCCCGGAAACCCCGAGGCGCTGCGCGGAAACCCCGAGGCGCTGCGCGGAAACCCCGAGGCGGCCGAGGGCACCCCGGACTCCGCTGACGCCCTCGCGGCCGTCCTGCGCCGACTGGCGGGACAGGGCGCGCCGGACGCACCGGAGACCTCCGCGGACGGGAACCCGCCCGGCCCCACCGAGGACGTCCTGCTGGGCAGGGGGCTGCGGATGCTTCCCCTCCGCCCCGGGCCGACCGGCCTGCGGGCCACCCTCGACGAGCCGATGCGCCGCTGGTACGCCGCACAGGCCGTGGTGACCGACCCGCACGCCTGCGAGGCGTCGACGCTGGGCCCCGCCGGGGCGCCCGGCAACACCGTCTTCCTGATCCTTTCCGTGAACGGCCGCAGCACAAAATCGCTCGACCCGCTCCGGCCGGACCGCGTGCTCTTCCTGCCCGGCTCCCGGTTCCGCGTGCTGGAAGCCGGGCCCGGCGCCACGGACGTGGTCATGATGAGGGAGCTGGCGCCCGGGGAGTCGTCCCTCGACCGCGTACGCGACGCGGCGGCGGTGGGCGAACTCACCCGGGCCTGGCAGGACTGGCGGGCGGGGCGGTCCGGCACCCGGCCGGTCGGCCACTGAGGCCCCGTCGCCCGCCCCCGGAGCTCAGTCGTCGTAGGTGGTGGTGCACGTGTCGTCGTGGAAGAGCGCGCCCTCGGTGACGGGGAGGTCGTCGGCCGGGTCCTGGACGACGGTGGTCAGCCCGGTCAGCCGGTCCGCGCACGCGTGGGCGGCGGAGTCGCTGTCACCGCTGCCGCCTCCGAGGTACATGTCCAGCCAGGTCGTGGCTCCTTCGGGAGCGGTGTCCAGGCTGTGGCAGGGCCCGTTCTGCGGACTGCCACCGTCACCGCAGGCGTCCTCGACGATGAAGTACCGCCGCACCTTGGGGATGTAGAAGCGTGTTCCCGCCGGGTAGTCCAGCGTGTCCTCGCCGCCCGCGTCGGTGTGGCCGACCGCGAGGGTGATCGGGTCTTCCCACGTACCCGTACCACCGGCCTGGTCGTGGAGGACGGGGGCGGAGATCTGCGCACTGCCCCGGGGCGTGTTGTCGAACCAGGTGTACCCCGTCGTGAACGCGTTGCTGATCGTCTTCCCGGAGCCGCCCGAGCCGCCCGAACCGCCCGGAGCCATCGCACCCGTACGGCCGGAGGACGGGACGGTGGACGCGGACCCGGCGGGAGCCCGTCGCACCGACGGCCCCGGCGACGACGGTGAGGGGGACGCCGGCGACGAGCCCGCGGGGAGCGGATCGACCATGCCCTCCGGCAGCGTCGCGGGGACCCTCTCCTGATCGGTGGTGTTCACCGCGCCGAACGTCTTCAGGAACTGGTGCTCGCTCTGCTCGGTGCCGCTGCAGTCCTCGGACAGGGTCCCCGTCTCCGGGCACGCCTTGTCCCGGCCCAGCGACCAGAACGCCAGCTGCTGGATCCCCTTCTCCACCGCGAAGTCCGCCAGCCGGGACGCGTCGTCCGTGGTGAACACCTCGCCCTCGGTGTCGTTCACCCCGATCATGGGCGTGTTCCCCTCCATCGCCCACAGTTCCGCGTCCGACTTCGACGGCCAGATCTGCCCCAACTGCCCGTGCAGCGCCGTCGCGGCGTCGATCGCGGCCTGCCCCATGTCCGCCACCGCGGACCCGTAGTCCATCGTCATGATGTTCACCAGCGACACCCGCACCCCCGCACGCTCCGCGTCCTGGAGCATCGCCACCCCGTCCGCCTCCAGACCGGCCGCACCCGACGGCAACGTGAACTGCACGTCCAACCGTCCGCCCGCGCCCTCGACATCCTTCTGCAACGCCGCCAACGCCTCGTTACGACGCCCGTTCGCCTCCGTGTCCGCCAGCGCCGCGCCTTCGAGGTCGAAGTCCAGCCGCGACAGCCCCAACGCGTCCACGACCGACCGGTACTGACCCTCCAGCGCGTCGGCCGAGTCGCACGCCGAGGCGAGTTCCGTCCCCGACGCACCGCCGAACGACGCGATCACCTCGCCCCCCGAACCGCGCAGGGCCTCGATCGCCGACAGCCAGCCCTCGTCCGACACCGGCGTGTCCCCGTTGAACATCGCCTTGCAGCCCCCACCGTCCAGCACGAACCCCAAGGTCGCGTACCGCAACCCCGCCGCCCGCGCCTCCTCCAGCACCGACGGCGATCCCCACGTCTCCACGTACGGAGCCGCGAACCGCGACGGGAAGGCCGAACCCGTCGCGAGGGCGGGGTCGGACGAGGACGAGGAGGACGGGCGAGTGATCTCCCTGCCGTCGTCGGTGACGAACTTCCAGGTGATGCCCTGGACCAGCCCCTCGTCGAGCGGCGCGAGCTGCTCGAACGCCGTCCGGCTGAGGTCGAGATGGTCGGCGTCGCAGGAGGGGCACTGGTCCTTGACGGGCACGGTGATGGACTTGCCCCCGTACGACACCTCGACGGAGACACCGTCGCAGATCGGGTCCTCGTTGGGGTCGTCGGTCGTCCACCATGCGTGGGACACCGCCACGAGGTCCTCGGTCGCGGCGTCGACGACGTCCCCGCAGGCGCCGTAGCCGGCGGCGTCGTAGTACGTCATCCGGCCGGTCATCTCCTGGTTGGCGGCCGGGTCGTCGGCCAGGGCCAGGGACACACCGCCCAAGGTGACGGCCAGCAGCGCGACCGCGCCGCCCGCAAAGATCCGATTCCGGAGGGACACGGTTTCTCCTGTCGGTGGGGTGAGTCGTGGGCCGGCCCGCTCGGCCCGGGGCCGGGCGGATGCGGGAGGCCGTTCGGGAGCTCGCCGGACACACGGGCGGTCCGGGGTACGGGGCCGGGCGTGAACGCGCGCCGGGCCGATCATGGGAGATCGGGGAAGTGCGCGGCGGGGAAGCGCCGGTCGTCTGCCCGGCGGGCCACTCACTGCGCCTCTTCGGCCACCGCGCCACCGCGCCACCGCGCTGACGGTGTCGCTGGGCTGCCGTGTCGCCGCGCTGCCGTGTCGCTGGGCTGCCGTGTCGCCGGGTCGCCGTGCCGGGCGGGGACGTGGCGCGGTCGCGGACGGCGTGACCACTCGTGCACGACCGGCCCGCAAAAGGGCAGTACCCCGCCGCCGGCCTTGTGGGTCTCCGGGGCTCCCTGCTGCGATGGGCCGGGTCGGGTGCGGCTGCCGGTCACCGGGGACACGCACACAGGACGGCGAAGACGGCGAGCGGTGAGAAGGCATGAGCGAGACTCCCGGCCGGCTCACCGGCCGCGGGCGCACCGGGGGCCCGCTCCCGCGCCGCGCCGGGACGGCCACCGGCCCCGACTCCGCCACGGAACGCGCCACGTGCACCCGGCCGTCCGCCGCCGCCCGGCCCCGGCGCGGTGACGGCACGACGTACGGGGGCGGTACGCCGTGCGCCGGCTGACCGGTGGGCTCGGCCCCCTGCGGACGCTCGCGGCGCGACTCGGGGGCGCTCCGGGGGCCGCCGACTCCGGGCCCGTCGTCCTGCTCACCTCCGACACCGACGAGTCGGCCGGTCTCACGGCGACCGTCGACGCCCTGCGGCACGAGGACCCGGACCACGCGACCGTGGTGGTCGCGGCGGGCCTCGAAGGGTCCAGGGCCCTCTGGCGTCAACTCACCCCGGTGCTCGACGGTTTCAGGAAGTCCGGCATCACCGTCGTACGGCTGGTGTGGGCGGGCGCGGGCGCCGACGAGCCCGGACGGCCCGCACCCGCGCGGCGGATACGTGACGACTGGCGGCTGGAGGTCGTCGCTCCCGCCGGCCCGGTGGTGGTCGCGCCCGGCGGATCGCTGTTCGCACCGTCCGGAGCCGACGGTGCCGGCGGGTGGTGGCGCTTCGCCCCGGACCTGGGGCCGCAGCCCCTGGGCCTGCGCCATCCCGTACCGAGCTGGGAGGACGCCGCGGCCCACCTCGCCTCCGACGCCGTCGAGGGCCATGTCGTCGAGTCCGTCCCCGCGGGCGTGCTGATCCGCCGGGCCGAACCGCTGCCCCCGGCCGCGTTGTCGGTCGGCGCCTCCATTCCCGTGGACGGCCACCGGCTCGCGGTCGTGGTCGGCATCCCCGGCGCGTCCCCGGTCATCTCCCGGGCCGTGACCGAACTCCTGACCCGGCTGCCTCCTCGGGCCCGGTCAGCCGCGCGGCTGATCCCCGGAGACGGGCGCGACCTGCTCGCCACCGGTCAGGAAGCCGCCGATCTGCTGGGCACCGAGGTGGAGATCGTCAGCGGCGTGCCCGCCCTGCTGGAATCGGCGGACGGCACGGAGACCGAACCGGCCGTGGTGCTCGTCGGACCGGACGGCGAACCGTCGTGGCGGCCCTACGCGGAGACGGTCGCCTGCCTGCCCGCCCAGGACGGTCGTACCCCCGCACCGCGCATCGTGCGCCGACGGTCCCCCGTCGCGGGCCCGGCTCCCGTACCCGAGGGCGGGGCACTGCCGTTGGGCGACCGGTGGGGGGTCGTCGTCACCCGCGCGGGGCTGTGGGTGGGGCCCCGCGAAGCCTCCCGCCCCGAGAACCTCGGCCTGCTCCTCGACCCCGACACCATGGTCGTCGACATCGGCGTCCCCGGACGGCCCGTGGACGACGGACTCTGGCCGGTGCTCGACACCTTCTTGGACGAACTGGAACCGGCCGTGGTCGAGCGGACGACACTTCACGTCAGGGGCGCGTGCACCGCGCAGGGCGGGCGGCAGGCACGACGCCTCGCCGACCGGCGCGGACTGACCCTGGAGCACGACGAGGAGCCGGCGGCCGAGCACCACGCGACGGGCGGCGCGGCACGGACCGGGGAGGCGGACGCCTCGTCGCGGGAAGCGGCGCGGGCGGAGGCGGCCCCCGAAGTACCCTGGCACGCCTCGCCGATGAGCGTACGCATCCGGCACGTGGCCGCGCACCCCCCGGCCGCCACCGGCGAACGGCCCGCCCCCGCGGTCGCGGCGGACGGGCGGGCGGTGCGCCTCACGTCGACGGCGGACGGTGGAGGCGACGCCCCGCCCTCCCGGTCCGCGGACGGTCCGGGGGCCTCTTCCCCGGCCCCGGCTCCTTCCTCCGTCCCGGCACGGGTGGGTGGCCCCACCGCACTCGGCGTCGGAATGCCCGCAGGCCGGATCGCGTTCACGGCGCCGGTGCCGACGCCGGCAGCCACGACGGCACCACCCGGGGCGCCGCCGAGCACCACCGGCACCCCGGACACTCATTCCGTGTCCTCCGCCTCCTCCGCCTCCTCCGCGTCCCCCGCCTCCTCCGCTCACGGCGCCGGAGCGCCGCTGCCACCGGGGTTCGCCGAGGCGTTCGCCGCCAGCCGGCCCGTGAGTGGCCGGCCCGTGAGTGGTCGGCCCGTGGGCGGACCGGCCGGGGGCGCCGGGCCGGGGTGGGCTCCGGTCGCCCCGGAAACCGGCCGATCCTCCCCGCCGGAAGGCACCCCGCTCGCGCCCTCGGTACCGATCCCGCCGTCCGCTGCCGTGCGTTCGGCCGCCCCTCCCGTGCGCGTCGGCCCCCTCCACCGGAGCGGCCCCGTCGAGCAGCAGGCGCTGCGCGCGCTGGCCGGGGAGCAGTGGTGGCAGCAACAGGCCTCGGTGGCACGCACCTTGACGGTGATGCCGGGGCTGCGCGGGCAGGACCAGGACGACGCCGTACTCGCCGACCTGATCGCCGTACGCTCCTTCCTCACGCTCGACGACTCCCCGCTCGGCCGGCGCTGGCTGGAACACCGCCTGGCGGCCGGGTCCGCCGACGCCTACCCCAGCCTGGTCGGTCTGGCGTCCGGTCTGCGGAGGCTTCCGTCGTACCGGGGGATCGTCGTGCGCGACGTGGCGGCGTTCTCCCCGGAGTCGCGCGCACTGACGGCCGGTACGGAACTGTGCCACCCGGGGCCGGTCGGCGCGTACGTACTGGAGGGCGCACCCGCGTCGGCGGGCGACCGGTATCTGATCTGGTCGACGACCGGACGCAGGGTGCGCAGCCTGACCGGGCCGGCCGCACGGCCGGGACAGGGCGAGGAGGTCGTCTTCGGTCCCGGCACCCGCTTCCGGGTCCTCGGCACCCTGGGCGGGCACGGCGCCTCCACGGTGCTGCTGCGCGAGGTGGCACCCGCCGACCCGGTCGCCCGCCCCGGCGAACAGGACGCCACGGACCGGGGCGTACGCGAGCAGCTCTCGGCAGCCGCGGACAGCCACCCCACCACCGAGGGCGCCGCGCCCTGGCCCGGCCTGTTCTCCGGCCGGCTCCCCGAACGGGCCCCGCACCGCGACGACCACGTCTGATTCCGCGGACCGGCCCCGCTGCGCCGGTCGCACCCATCGCAGAGGAGAAGAGCATGTCCGCCGACCGAAGGACGCCGCGGCGCGGCACACCGCCGGAGGCCACCGACCAGTTGCGGATGCGGCGGGCCGTCGTGCTGTCCGCCCCCTCCGCCGACCCCGGCCCCGAGCCGGAGACGGGGAACCGGGGGACCGGAGGCACGCACCGCGAAGGCCGGAACCAGGGGCGGCAGGACGGCCGCAGGCGCGGAAGGCCCGACGGACCGGGCGGGGGTACGCAGGAGGGCATGCCCGCGCCCGCCAGGGGCAACCACCGGCCGATGCTCGCCGCCGCCGCGGTGGCCGGTGCCGTGCTGGTCGCGTTGCCGCTGGCCCTGAGCGGCAACGACAAGAACGACCACGAACTCGACTACGAGGCTTCGGGCCGGGAGACCGCCTCCCCGCCGGGCAGCGGCCCGAACTTCACCCTCGACGTGATGACGCCGACACCCTCCGAGAGGACACGCGTCCGCGAGGGCGACAACGCTCCCGGGCCGACCCCGTCCTCCGCGTCGAAGGCTCCCTCCTCGTCGGTGTCGGCCGCCCCCGCCATACCGGTCTCGCCCCCGAAGACGTACCAGGGCCCCGGAATACGGGCCCCGCACGCCTCCGTACGGGAGAGCACGCACCCCTCCACGCCGACGGCCCGGCCCGCGACGCCGCGCCCGGGGCCCACCCACGTCCAGGTCGCCCGCGTCGAGGCCGAGAAGCCGGACACCTCGGCGGCCGTCGAGGCCGACCGGGGACCCACCGCGGAGCCGAGCACGGGGCCGGGCTCCGGTCCCACGACGGGGCCCGCGACCCCGGCGGCCACCCCCGTACCGCTGTCCGCACGGGTGGCGGAGCCCGTGACGACGCCGACGCCGGGTCAGGAGCACGCGGAGGAAGGACGCACGGAGGAGGGGCGTACGCAGGAGCTCGCCGCGCAGGAGGCGGCGGCGCAGGAGGCGCGGAGGGCGACGGCGCCCGAGGGCGGACCCACCGAACCCGCCGGGCCGGACGCGTCGACCACGTCCACCACCACGCCCACCCTCACGTCCACCACCACGCCCACCCTCACGTCCACCGGTCCGAACACGGCAGCCGCCCCCAGCGCGCCGACGGACCCCCACGTACCGGCCGATCCCGGCACGCCGATGGACCCCTCCACGGCGACCGGTCCCGTCACACCGACCGTGGAGACCCCACCTTCCGTGGAGCCCCCACCTTCCGTGGAGACCCCTCCGACCGTGGAGACCCCTCCGACCGTCGGGACCACGGTGACGGACCCCACCGTCCGGACCACGGAGACCCTTCCGGGAGGACCGGACGCGGGGGCCGCCGTTCCGCAGGGCGCGGGCGACACGGTCGTACGGGCGACCCGGGTCCTGGAGAGCGGCCAGACGATCGAGTCCGAGCGGGCCGCCCTCTCCATGGGCGAGGACGGCAACCTGGTCGTCACCGACGAGAACGGCCTCGTCCGCTGGTCCTCGCACACCGAGGGCCAGGGCCACAGGGCGGTGTTCCAGGCGGACGGCCACCTCGTCGTCTACACGAGCGACGACCGGACCGCGTGGTCCTCCGGCACGGCGGGGCACGACGGTGCCGAGCTGGTGGTGCAGAGCGACGGTGACGTGGTGATCGAGCAGGACGGCACCGTCCTGTGGGTCAGCGGAACCGCCCACTGAGGGCGGCCGGCCGGCCCGACACGGCGGCAGGACCGGCAGGACCGGCAGGACCGACCGGACCTGCGGCTCTGCGCGGACCGCCCGGCCCTTCCGCGCCACGCGCACCGTCCGCACCGGCGGCACCGTCCGCACCGGCGGCGGCGGGCGGGCCGTCCGGTGTGGGCGGCGTGGCGAACGGGTCCCGCACCGGACCACGCACCACGCCGCTCGCCTCGTCCTCGCGCCAGAGCAGCAGCGCCGCCACGAGTTCGCGCAGGGCGCTGTCCCCGGTGGAGCCCGCCCCGCAGAAGCCGGCGGGCGGGAGTTCGCCCATCAGCACCGCCGTGCGCTCACCCGGACGGGCACGGACCTGGAGGATTTCGAACCGTGTGCCCGGCAGGAACAGCACCCGGTCCGGCTGTTCGGGTTCGAGAAGGGCGGTCCGGCGACCGGTGGCGGAGCGGATGAGGACGTCGGTGTTGCCGGGGCGGCCCGGCGTGCCCGTGAGCGACGCCGCGCACGCGCCGTACGCGGTGGCGAACCGGTGCGCCCGGTAACGCCGGACTGCCGCCGGGTCCAGCTCGGCGCGCAGGGCCACCACCCCGGCGTAGGCGGGGAGCAGGGACAGGGCCGCCGGCGCGGGCGGATCGGCCGTCGCAGGGGCGGAGATACGGGCCTGCCCGGGATCCTCCCCGTCCGGCCGGGCGCGGGCGGTGAACCGCAGTCGTACGGCGGTGAGTCCGGCGCGCACGGTCTCGGGCGGCAGCAGTCCGCCCAGCCCGGGTTCGTGACGCAGCGCCAGGTCGACGACCGCGGCGTCCGCGGGCGACCCCGCTGCGGGGCCGGGGTCCACGGCGAGAGGGGCGGCGGGAAACCCGTGGCCGCCCCGACCGGCGGCCGGTCCCGGCGCCACAGCGACGTGCGCCACGGGAACGTGCGCGGGAGGAACGGGCGCGGCCGGTCCCGGCGCGGCCGGGACGTGCGTGGCGGCCGGGACGCGCGGCCGGGGGATGCCGCCCGCCGGTCCCCAGGGACGGCCGGAAGTCACCACGCGCACCGGCGGGCCGCCGTCGGCGGACAGGCGCCCGAGGACGCCGTCGGCCAACTGCCGCAGCCGGGGCAGGAGTCGGGGGAGTCCGTCGTCGCAGAGGATCAGCTCATGACCGGGATGGGCAGGGGCCCCGCGTACCTCGTCGGCGTCGGCGGGTTCGGTCGAGGGGCGGATCCACAGCCCCCAGGGCAGGACTTCCAGGACCGCGCCGGACCCGCCGTGGTGGAGCCCCTGGCGGAGCATCGGCAGATGGTCCAGGGGCCAGCGGTGGTCGGTCGCGAACGCGGGATGCGGGGGTCCCTCCGGCTCCGGGGGCAGGTGGAGGAACTCCCTGGCCCGGACGGGGCGCCCGGGTGTCCCGTCCGGTGCGAGGAACAGGACCTCGTCCGACAGGGCCCGGCCGACCAGCGGGTCACCGACCGGGAAGCCGTTGTAGACGTGCACGGCTTCCCCGGTGAGGGCGGCGAGGCGCCGGCCGAGGGGCGGAGTCCCGGGACCGCGCCCCGGGCCGTACGGCATCAGGCGCGGCGCGAAGTCCCCGGGCAGGCTCCGCCAGAACCGGGCGATGTCCTCCGTCGCGGGTTCCGGCGCGCCCGGGGTGCCGATCACGACCGTGGGCGCGTCGGCCCGGCACCGCAGCCGCGCCGCGAGAAGCCCGCGGTACCGGTTCTGGGCGGCGTCCTCCCGTACCGGGCGCAGCCACAACCCCGCGGCCATCGGCTCGGCGACGGCGGCCGGTCCCACCGGCAGCGGACGGTTCGGCAGGCCGGCGTCCCACGCGGGGCGCGGGAACCGGCGGGAGACAGGGTGGACCTGGCCCTCGGGTGTGCACAGCACCCAGCCCCGGCCCCGGTCGGCCCCGATGAACAGGGTGCCCCCTGCGGAAGGGCGCAGGACGCCGTCGGGCACGACCACGTGCTGCCCCAGCTGCCGCGCCAGCCGTCGGCCCGCGGGTGCGGCGCCCCGGGCCGGTGTCCGGCCGAAGACCACGCGCAGACCGTGCGGACCGGCGGGCACCGCCCGTGCCAGCGCCTCCTCGACGGCGTCGAGCGGGGACCCGGGCGGGAGGTCCACCACCACCAGCGCGTACTCGGGGTCGGTGGCCAGACCCGCGGCGAAGAGCAGGGACTGGCGGTCCGGGCCGGCGGCCGGGTGGACCAGCCAGGCGTTGCCCACCCGGCGCACCCCGAGGCGCGGGGCGGGCGCTGCCGGTGTCCCGACGGATGGTGTTCCGGCGGGTGGTACCTCGGCGACCGGTGACGCTTCGGCCGGCAGTGCTCCGGACGGTGGTGCCGGGCGGACTCTCGACGGCAGCCAGGGGCGTCTCCTGCCGCCCGCGCCGCCGTCCTGGTTCGGTGAGGTCAAGTGCCGGTCCGGCAGGGCGCGGAACCGGGGGAGACCAGGCCGTGTTGTGAAAGTCCCGCCTGTCCGGCGGCGCCCCGGGAGCCGGGTGTGCCGTCACCGGCGAGGGGGGACGAGGGACGGGGTCCGACGGTCCTCGTCACCTGACTGTGTTTCATCCTCGGCGTCTCCGTGGTCGTGCTGCGGGGAACTGTCGGCGCCCTCGCGCGATGCCCTGGGGCCGAGGATAGGGAAAACGGCGGTCGCGAGCAGCGCCTGTGCCCTTCCGGGAAGCGTCCGTGCCCGTCGGTACGGACCGGGGCCGCAGGGCTTGCGGTCACCGGTCCGTCGGGGCCCACCGGGGCCGCAGGGCGTGCGGTCACCAGGTCATGGGGAGGCCGTGTGGGCGGCGGGCAGGGGCAGCCAGATCTCGAAGTGGCCCGCTCCGACCGACGTGCGGTAGATCAGCGCGGTGGCCAGCCGGTACCGTCCGCTGGACCGCATCGTGTCGCGGACCAACGCCTGGATCCCGCCCGGCCGGTCGGACCAGTCCAGGACGACACCGTCGAACCAGCCGTCCTCGATCGCGGCCCGGTACCCCTCCGGTCCGCCGAGGTGCCGGCCCGGCCGCCCGGTGTAGTCGATGTAGTAGATCGACGTCCACAGCGTGTAGTCCGTCAGCCCCCGTTCACTGAGGTAGTAGACCGGCGCTTCGTGCGGCTGGCCCAGCCACTTCTGGCCGGGCCGCACGTTCTTCGCGAGCTCCGGGACGAGACGGCTGGTGTCGGGCCAGACGCCGTAGTTCTCGGCGGACTGGGACATGCCGAAGGTCAGCGCGAGCACCCCCACCGCGATGACCACCTGCGGGAAACGGAAGTGCGCCCCCATCAGACGGTTCAGGCCGACCCCCGCCATCGGGGCGGCGAACAGCAGACCGTAACCGATGTGCTTGTGCAGCGAGATGCTGGTCTGGAGATGGATCTGGTAGGCGGGCGCCAGCAGCGCGGTGCCGGTCAGGAGGACCCCCAGAGCCAGCCGCCACCGGCGCGGCGGCCCGTCCGGCACCCGGCCGGGAACCTCACCGAGCCCCGCCCGGCGCGTGTACAGCACCGTGCCGAGTCCGGCCAGGGCGAAGAGCAGCCCGCCCCACCGGGCGCAGTCCCACAGCAACGGCCAGAGCGAGGCGGTCCCGTGGGCGCGCTCGGTCGTGGTGCTGCGGATCGCCTCCAGGTAGTCCGTGGTCAGCAGGCCGGCACCGAGCAGGAGGCATACCCCGGCGGTGAACACCGCACCGCGCCGCAGCGCCTCGCGCCCTCCGAGCCCTTCGTGGGCGACCAGCACCAACAGCAGCGCCACGGTGGGCAGATACAGCGCGGACGCGTACTTCACCCCCACCGTCAGGGCCGCCACCGGAGCCGCGGCGAGCGGCAGGGCCCAGTGACCCGGGGCGACCCGGACGAGGATCCACGCCGTCAGGGCGAGCAGGAAGAGCGCCATCGCGTCGTACGTCGCGAAGTTCCCGAGGAACAGCGTCGACTGGGTGACCGCGAAGACGCCCGCCGCGAGCAGCGCGGTGCGCTCGTTGAAGAGCCTGCGGGTGAACGAGTGGAGCAGGCCCGTGGAGCCCAGCATGAACGCCAGGCTCATCAGCCGTACCCCGGTCAGTCCGGCCGCCGAGTCCACCCAGGCGGCCAGCACCGGGTACAGGGCGGGCGATCCGGAGAAGTAGCTCGCGAAACCACCGTATTCGGGCATGCCGTGGAAGAGGTGCCCGATCATGGCGTGCCCGGCGTAGACGTAGAGCGCCTCGTCCTCGAAGGCGCTGTTGTGCAGGCGCAGCGACAACAGGGCCTGCACCAGCAGCAGACAGGCCAGCAGGGCGCGGCCCACCCAGGTCCGGCGGCGTCCGGGCTCCGGGGACCACCCCCTCGCGGGCACCCGCCCCAGCACCCAGTCCGCCCGGGTGATCTCGTCGAAGGTGTACCCGGGGGCCGGCTGCGGGCCGCGCGCCGCCGGCACCCGTATCTGCAGGGTCGACTCGGGGTCCCACCAGCCGGTGGCGTTCCCGGGGGTCTCGGTGGTCGTCACGGGCGCCTCACGTCGAAGCCGAACCGCGGGTCGGCGACACCGCGGCGGAAGGCGGCGAGCGCCCCGGGACCACTGTCGATCCGCCAGTCGGTCCCGTCCGGACCGTCGTGCGCGTCGAGCCAGACGAACCCCACGACGTCGCCGCGGGTGGTCACGGCGCGCACCAGGTCCGCGACGTCCGCAGGCCTGCGGTCACCGGGCGGGGCCGCCGTCCCGGCGACCAGCACGGGGATACGGGTGAACGCCCGCGCCTCCTTGACGGCGGGGCCGAACAGGGCGTCGTACGTGCGGGGACCGCGCTCGGTGTAACGGCCCGCCACCCCCAGCCAGTCGGCGTAGGCGTCACCCGGGTAGTACGGCTTCAGGCGCACCGACGGCTTCACCGCCACCGTGGGGCTCCAGACCCACACGACGTTCGACACCCCCATGTCCTGGAAGAGGTCGTGGACGTGCCGCCACGCCCCGACGAACTCCTCGGCGCTCGCCCGGCCCGCTCCCCACGGCCGTCCGCCGTCGTTCATCCCGGGAGCGAACGCGAGCGCCACCGGCACATTGAGGTCGCGGAGCGCCTCCGCGACGTGCCTGACGTAGCCGTCCTTCGCGCCCGCCGCGATCTCCCGGAGCGTCGTCCCGAAGGGTTCCCAGGAGAGGTACGGCAGCACCCGCTGCTCCCAGACGGCCGCGACCCGGTCCCTGGGGAACTCCTCGTCCCAGGTGAAGCTCTGGGCGAGCAGCGTGGGCGCCTTGCCGGTCCTCCGGGACCACAGGGCGAGATAGCCCGGCGTCACCGGCTTCCCGGCGAAGGAGACCCCGAGGTACTTGTGGTTCCCCCGGGGCCGGATCAGCCAGGTGACGTCGAACGGCACGTACGGCGCGGTCCGTTCCTCCGCCCCCTCCCCGCCGGCGCCGATCGGTGCCGTACGGCTCGGCGCACACCCCGCGGTCGCCGCCATCGCCGCGCCCGCCGCCCAGCGCAGCAGCCCTCTGCGGCCCACCCCGCTCACGCCGGGACCGACTCTGCGGGGCGGCCGGGAGCGGACGCCGTGTCCGGACCGGTGGAGAGCGTCGCGCCGCCGGTCCCCTCGTCCTCGTCGGGACGCGGCAGGACCAGGACCCGCACGACGGCCGCCGCGTAGAAGAGCCCCGAGGCGAGCGGCAGCGCGAAGTCCTCCGGCACCATCGTGTCCATTCGCCACAGCGCCGCGCCGATCCAGACCGCGGTCGACGGCACGGTCCACGCCCAGACGCCGATCCACAGACGCCGGGTGTTGTTGCGGCGGGCCCCTCCCGAACCGGTCGGCTGCCAGCCCATGGGCCGCCGGCGCAGCACGTCCCAGATCGCGAAGACGTGCGACCAGCTGTAGAGGACCCGTGCCGCCCACGCCTCCAGCCGGTACGGAGCGCGGTGCCACAACGGGTAGACGACGACGAGGTAGAGCACCCCCGGCAGCACCAGCCGCATGTCGGTGAACTTCACCTGCTCGGGGAAGAACAGCAGGAGCACGGAGACGATCAGCGGCCCGGTGAACAGGATCAGCGCGGACTCGACGTAGTACACGAACCCGGACACGTAGCAGAGGCGGGCGGCGAACCGCATCCGTACCCTCCAGAAGTCCTGGACGCTGCCCAGCATGCTCATGGACGCCATGCACCAGCGGTACTGCTGGTTGTAGTAGGCGCCGACGGTGTCCGGGCACAGCCCGGTCGCCAGCGCCAGCGGTACGTACCGCAGGTCCCAGCCCCGGGCCCGCAGGTCGAACCCGGTGTGCATGTCCTCGGAGTGCTCGATCAGGCTGGTGCCGCCGACCTCGGCGAGCGCGGAACGCCGGTAGACGGCGCAGGAGCCGACGCAGATGGAACCGTCACTGCTCTGCCGGGACACCTGCACCGAACGGTAGAACAGCTCCTGCACGGCCCCGGCGCCCCGCTCGATCCAGTTCTGCTGGTCGAGCACCCGGAAGTACTGCGGGGACTGCACGATCCCGGTGTCCGGGTCGGCGTCCATGTACGGCAGCAACTCGTCGAGCAGATCGGTGCGCGGGACGAAGTCGGCGTCCAGGATCAGGATGAACTCGGCCTCCGAGTGCGCGAACCCGTACCGCAGGTTCCCCGCCTTCTTGTACCAGCCGCGATCGGGCCGCACCAGACAGCGGAAACCGAAGTCGTCGGCCATCGACGCGACCTCCTCACTGCCGGAGTCGTCGAGGACGAGCGGAACGACCTCCCCGGGGTACGACTCCACCAGGCGCCGGAGGTGGGTCCAGGTGTTGTGCAGCACCTCCAGCGGCTCCCCGCACACCGGCAGGAACACGTCGACCGACGGATACTCCCGCGGCGACCACGCCCGCACCAGCGCACGGTGCGCCCCGATGTCGAACCCCGGGCTGAACAGCTCCAGCCGCACCGAGATCAGCACCCCCAGCACCGAGAGCAGCAGCACCGGTGCGAAGAACCAGATCCACGGCCCGTGCCGGGCGGAGTCGATCTGGCTGTAGAGCACGCACGCGAAGCCCAGGAACGACGTGGTCGTCAGCAGCCAGGTCCGGCGCACCACGTACGCGTATTTCTCCCGCTCGTCGGGCGGGGTCGGCAGCAGCCCGCCGGGGACCGCCGGACGCACCGGGTTCCCGCGCCCGGGGCGGCGCGCCCGGCGGACGGGCCGTGCGGCACCGGTGGCGTGGACGACGCGGACGACAGCCATGATGTCGGGCTCCAAGGGCGGCTGATGTGGTCGCTGCCGTCGGCTCGCCGGGCCGAAGGACCCGGCGCCGCTCGCCCGGCAGCACGCCGGACACGCTAGGGAGCGGCGTCGGCCGGTACACGCACGCGGGCCGAACAGGGCCCTTTGGTGCACGACTTGTGTACGGAGTGCCGCCGCCCGGCGCGCCCCGCACCCTGCCCGCGCCACCACCGGCAGGCCCCCGCGCGTCCCTTCGGACAGAGTCCGCGTCCAAGCGGGCACGGGCGACCGCCCGGCGTTCTCCCCGGCACCCGCCTCGTGTTCATTGGGCGCTGTGCGGCGGCGGTACCCGTCAGCGCTGTGCGGCGGCGGTACCCGCCCCCGCCCCCGGAACGCTTCCGGGAGGAACGCAGGGCCGGAGGAGGAGTGAGCGGGTGTCCACGCCGTTCGACGAACAGATCGAGCAACTGCAGGAGACCTACCGGACGCAGTTGGCGCAGATCGACACCATGCAGCGCCGGATGCGCGAGGTGTCCGGCACGGCGACCGCCAAGGCACGGGCCATGAAGGCGACCGTCGGCCCGCAGGGCGAGCTGACCGCGGTCGAGTTCCCGACCGGCGCCTACCGCCGGCTGACGCCGAAGGAGCTGGCGGACCTGGTGCTCTCCACCGTCCAGGAGGCGCGGGCGAAGGCAACCGCCGAACTGGCACAGGTCATGGCACCGCATCTGCCCGAGGGACTGGACGCCGAACACCTGCTGCGGGGCACGGCCGACGTGAGACGGCTCATGCCGCCGGAACCGGCCATGTCCGAAGCGGTACGGCAGTACGTGGAGCAGGGTCGCATCGCCCCGGACTCCGCGGACGGGCCGAAGATCGCGCACCACTGACCCCCGGTTTTTCCCACGCCCCACTGACCCCGGTCCCGCCCCACGCCCCACATCGCGCCCCCGGTGGACGCGGTGCTCGTACCGACCCCGCCCGAGGAGTGAGCGCACATGCCGCAGGTCACCCGTGTCGACACCGAGGGGCTGCAGAAGGGCGCGGACCTGCTGGGACCGCTCGGCGAACGCCTCCTGGTGTTCGTCCAGGGCACGCTCCGTGAGCTGAACTCGACGGCGCCGGAGGGGAACGACAAGTTCGGCCGTCAGTTCGCGGCGAAACGCGACCCGTTGGCCGCCGAGCTCGGAGAGGGCCTGGAATCCCTGAGCAGGCTCATCACCTCCATCGGGGACGGGCTCAACTCCATGGTCGCCGTCTTCGACGGCGCCGAGCGGAATGCCTCCACCCTGACCGCGCGCCTGAACTCCCAGCTGAACGAGGGCGGCAACGGCGGGGGTCGCCGGTAGTGGCAGGTGCTCCCGAGCCGCTCCGCTGGGCGGCCTACCTCACCGGCACGGAACTGCCCGAGGCGGACCCCGCCGGGCTGCGCCGCCAGGGAGAGATCTGGGCGGATCTGGGCCGAAGGGTCCAGAGCATGGTGAGTGAGGTCAACGCCGCCAACGCCCAGGTCCAGGGGCACATCACGGGTGATCCCGCCGAGGCGTTCACCGACTACGTGCGGCAGTTGAACACCACCCTGCCCGGGTTGGCGCAGGCCGCGGAGAACATGCAGATCATGCATGACGACTTCGCCCTCCAGGTGGAGCACGCCACCAACCTGGTGATCGCGATGCTCTCGTGGATGCTGGTCGAGCTCGCGTTCCTGGCGAACTCGCTGTTCGGCCTGGCCGCCGTGCCGGCGCTGATCACCGGCGTACGCGCGGTGATCATGGCGATCCTGCGGCGTCTGCTGCTCTCGACGGCGGTCGGCGCCGGGATGATGACCGGCCTGGAGACGCTGCTCCAGGCGATCGAGATCCTGGAGGGCCACCGCAAGAAGCTCGACCCGAACGCCATCAAGGACATGGCGGTCGGCGGTGCGATCGGTGGCGCGGCCTTCGGTGCCCTGTCCGGACTCGGCCGAGTGGTGGCGCCCCGCGCGTCGAACTCGCTGATCGGCAGAACCCTGATCGGCGGCACGGCGGGCGTCGTCGGCGGCGCGGCGGCGAACGCCGCGATCGGTGGGGAGATGGACCTGGGACTGGCGTTCCTCGGCGGAGCGGCGGGCGCCGCCCTGGGGACGCCGGGCACGGGCGGCGGGACCCGCGGGAAGGACCCGGCCGCCGCCGTCCCCGACGTGGCGAACCTGGTCAAAGCGCCGGACGACTCGACGTTCACGGGTCCCGGGGGACCGAAGGGCGGGTCGGCCGTCGATCCGCTGACGGTCGCCACCGGCGAAACCTCCGGGCCCGGCACCACGGGCACCGCCGGAGGCACGACCGGTGCTCCTCGCAGCGGCACGGCGGCGGGTGCGGCCGACCCCGGCCCCCCGCCCGTCATCGGCACGACGGGCGGGGGCACCCGAGCGTCCGAGGGGGAGGCAGCTCCGAGTACGCGCACGCGTGCGGTCGCGGGCCCGGACGAGCGCTCCGGTACGGGCCCCGGTGAGGACGGACGTACGGCAACGGGGCCGACGGCGGCCGAGAACGAGGGGACGCCACCTTTGTCCGCGACACGGGCCGGTGACGGCGCCCCCGCCGGTACGCCCGAGGCGCGCCCCGGTGCCGTGACCGCAGCCGGCGACGGCGCCGGGACCACACGGCCGGCGGGCGACGGACTGCCGGGCTTCACAGCGGCGCCCCGCGCCTCGGCCGGACCGGAGACCGTGACCGCCGCGACGGACGGCGGAGCCGCAGCGGGGACCCCCGACCGCGCGCGGCCCGTCGTGGCCCGAGGGCCCGAGGCCGGGCCGACCGCGGTGGCCAGGGGGCCGGAGACCGGGACCACCGCGCCCGGAAGCCTGGACGAAGGCGCCGCCGCGGTCAGGGCCCCGGAGCCCGGAGCAGCCTCGACCGCCTCGACCACGGGCCCGGGAGACGCGACCGTCCCGGCGCGACCCACGGAGCCGGGGGCCACCGTGAACCGCGGCGGCGAGTCGGCGCCGCCCGCCCCCGTGTCCGCGCCGGTCACCGTCTCCGCGCGCCCCGACACCGTGGCCTCCGCGCCGGTCACCGTCTCCGCGCGCCCCGACACCGTGGCCTCCACACCGGCCACCACCTCCGCGCACCGGGTCGGGGCCGACGCGGCGCCGGTCCGGTCCGCCGGCCCGGACCCCGTGGTGGCGGTGCGCGAGAACACCGCCCCACCGGCGGTCGGACCGGCGACGAACACGGCCGGCCTCGGGCGTCCCGACGCACCGGCCGCCACCGGACGGCAGGACGCCACCGCGCCCGCGCCCGGTACGGCACCGCCCAGGCAGCCGGGTGCGGCCCAGCCGGGTCCGTCCACCGCCACGGTCACCCGCGCGAGCGCGCCCCGTACCGAGGCACCGGCCCCCCGGACCACCACCCCGGCCGCCCCGGCCCCCGGGACGGCGCGCGGCGACGGGGGACCGGAGAGCCGGACACCGCCCACGGGTGCGCCGGAGGGCGCCCCGGCGCACCGGACCGGGACCGCCGAAGCCGGCGCGGACGGTGCGCCGCTCCCGCGTACCTCCGACGACACGCCTCCCGGGCGGGGGGAAGACGGAAGCGCGAGCGACCCGGCCTCCCACGACGAGAGCGCACGTCCCCGCGACGAGGCCGACGGGAGTGCACGTCCCCGCGACGACGCCGACGAGAACGCACGTCCCCGCGACGAGGCCGACGGGAGTGCACGTCCCCGCGACGACGCCGACGACGGCGCGCCCCCACCGAGCGGCAGGCCCGAGGACGCCGCGTCGGCCGAGCCCTCTCCCCCCGGGACGGCGGAGACCGCCCGCACCGGCGGGTCCTACGCCTTCCGGGACGACGACCCGCTGCTCGGCGCGACCTGGCGCCGGGCCCAGGACGAGGTGACCGACCGCTACCGCTTCCGCTTCGAGGTCGAGGAAATGGCGGAGCGGCGGGTGGCGGAGGCGTTCGCCGCGTACCTGGACGACCCGAACCCCGTTCACCGCCTTCCCGAACGGGCGCTCCCGGACGAGGAATCGGCCGAGGACGTCCGGGCGCTTCGGACGTCCTCGGCACCGCCCCGCGTGGAACGCGCCGCCGAGGACGGCCCCTTCGTTCTGGCCGACCCCTCCGACGCGCGGTTCCGCGTGGTGCAGTCCGAGACCCGGGACGCCTTCCTGGTGCTCGGCAACGACCGTGAACTCCCGCCGGCCGTGAGGGCGGAGGCGCAAGCGCGGCGCCAGGAGGTGAAGAGCTGGTTCGACGCGCGCTGGGAACCCGACGCGGAGGCGTACCAGCGGGGGGACATCTCCCTCGCGGAGTTCCGCTCGCGGTTCGACGAGCTGTCCGCCGGGCTGCGCGACGACTTCGAGATCAAGTCCGCGGTGCGCCTGGCGCGGGAGTCCGCCCGGGAGACGTTCGAGGAGTTCGAGACGCGGCTGCGGGACGAGGGCATGTCGGCGCCCCCCGGCGGGCTCCGGGCCGCGCGGTACCTGACGGCCCTGTCGGAGCTGCCGAGGTCGGCGGTGGCGCGCGCCCGTGAGGCGTTCGCCGACGACGTGGTGGCGGAGGTGAACCGGCTCGCCGAGCAACAGCGGTCCGCAGGCGACGGCACCCGTGCCGAACCGCTCGACTGGCCGCGGCTGCACGACGACCTGCGTGCCGAAACACGGGACCTGGCGCGGGGTCTGCGGGCCCGTCTGGAGCTGGAGGTCACCGCCGAACGCATCTTCGACCGCGCCGTCGGGGCGGCCCGGGTGGAGGAGCGTCTGACGCGGGGCGCCGAGGACGGGATCGCCACGGTCGAGCGGATCGGCCTGTGGACGGACCGGGCCCGCCAGGACTTCCGTACCGACTTCGAGAGCGTCACCCGTGTGCTGCCGGGCGGCGACGGCCCGCCCACCCGGCGGATGCCCTTCGAGCAGTGGGTGGAGCGGCGCGAGGCCCTGGCGCCGGGGATGGACGATCTGGCCGCCCGCTGGGAGGCGCGGCTGCGGGCCACGGCGGCCGAGGAAGCCCGGCGCGCCCAGGCCGACAGGCGGGTCGAGGCCGCTCACGCCAGGTGGATGCGGTCCACCGGCCGGGAGCGGATCGAGGCCGAGACGGTGGACACCGCCGCGGTGGCCGCCGCCCACGGCGCGGAACTGACCGCCCGGGGCGAGGAGTTCCTGGCCGGTCGGGAGCGACGGGACCTGACCCCCGAGGACTGGAAGTCGTACGCCTTCCGGATGCGGCGGGCCCACGCCCGGCTCCTCGACGAACTGCCGACGCGCTTCGAGTACCAAGTCGCCCTGGAGCGAGCCCTGCAGGGGGCGGAGGTGCGTTTCGACCGGCTGGGCGCCGACGGGGTGCATGCCGAGCGCGCCCGCGAGCAGCTGCGGCAGGACGTCACCCGGGACTTCGGCGAGCTGGCGGGCCGGGCCGGGAACGGCACCTGGAAGCCGAAGCGGGTGGCGGCCGGGGAGGCCGCCTTCTTCCACCGGTATCTGCCGTCGCTGGAACGGTCGATGCCGCACCGGCTGCGGCTGGAGTACGGACTGGAAAGGGCGTTGACCGAGGGCGGCGAGCAGTTCGCCCGGCTGACCACCCGGCGCGGTGAGCTGACCGAACGCGCCGAGTACCGGTACGACGTCGAGGAGGCCACCCGGGACCGGCTGGGCGAAGGGTTCCGCGGGGACTGGGTGCGCCGCTACCACGACGTCTACGGCCCCGACGCGCGTGACATGGACGGCTGGCTGGCGCGCGAGCGGGAGGACGGCGACACCTTCGGCAGCACGGTCCGCTCCGAGTGGGACGCCCTGCGCGAGGAGATCGAGCAGGCGGACCGGCGGCGCGGGGAGGCGGCGGCAGCCGTCGAGCGCGAACGAGCCGAGCGGGAGGGCAGGGAGCGGCGGCAGCAGATGGCCGCCAACTTCGACTCCCTGCTCAGCAGGGACGTTTCGCTGCGCGACTTCGTGAGGGACGCCGGGGCGGCCCCCGGCGAGATCCGCACGGCGCGCGTGCGCGCGGAGTACGAACAGGACGTGGCGGCACTCGGGTCGGGCTTCGCCCGGGAGTGGGCCGACCTCCCGCGCTCCGTCCCCCGGGAGGATCTGCCCGGAGCCCGCACCCGGCTGATCGACAGGACGCGGCAGGCGTGGAACGACCTCGCCGACGCGGCCCGGAAGGAGGACGGCGCGTACCGGGCCTGGGAGAGCGACCCGGCCCGGGTCCTGGACCTGGCGCGGTGGGAGATCGACCGCGCCCCCTATCGGGAGGACACCCGCCCCGGTGGCCTCCTGGGCCCCTCGGACCGGGGCTCGGACGGTGCCGCGCAGCTCCAGGCCCAGGCGTTGGCGGCCCGCCCGGAGCGGGCACCGGAGGACCTGCGGGCCGCCGTCGGGAGCAGGGACCACGCCTACACCGTTTTCGGCGAACGGTTCTCCGCCTTCCGTGAGCTGGCCGGCTCCGAGGCGGTGGAGCGGGTCGCGGACGTGCGGGAGAGGTTCGCCGACGCCTGGGGGCAGGACCGTGCCACTGCGGCACCGGCCGAGCTGACACCCGCCCGCGTCGACGCGCTCCGGGAGCTGGACGCCGGGCTCGTGTCTGCCCGGGAGGCCGTCACCGCACGGGAGGCGGCCCGCGAGGTCTTCCACCGCGAGGTCGCCACCGTGGTGCCCGCCGCTCTCGCGAGCGCCGACGGCTTCCTCACCTCGGCGCCCGCGGCCGGCCTGGCGGCCCGGTTCCAGGACCTGGTGGCCGACGGGGCGACGACCGGGGCGCGGGCGCTCCGTACGGAGACGGTGCGGGAGTTCCGGCAGCGGTACGCCGACGCCCACGCGGCCTGGACGGCGGACCGCGAGGCGCACGCCGCCTTCGACCGCGCGCTCCACGACCGGACCGGCCGGAGCCCGCACGGCGGATTCGCGTACCAGCAACGACTGGGCACGCTCGCCGAGCGCAACTGGTACGAGCGGCAGCTCGACGTCCTGCGTCAGGAGTACGCCGCCGAACGGGCCCTGGCGCAGGCCGCCGAGGACGCCGAGGAGCGCCAGGAGCGGCTGCGGCGACTGGACGAGAACGTCCGCCGGGCCGCGGCGCACCAGCGCCGACTGGCACCGGAGGCCGTGGAGCGGACGCGCCGGTTCTCCGAACACGCCGACCGGTTCCGTGCCGACCGCGCCTGGGGAGAGGCGGTGCGCGGCTGGTACGAACAGCAGCGCCTGGCCCTCCACGCACCGGTGGTCGAACGGCTCGGCCGGTACGGTCCCGAGGCGCGCGAAGCCGCGGTGGCGAGGTACGACGCGCAGGTCCAGGCACTGTGGCAGGTGGCTGAGGCCCGGCACCGCGCCGAACTCGACCGTGTCGCGCTGTTCGCGGACGAACCCCGGGGCACCGTACGGATGGAGAACGCGGAGACCGTCCGGTGGGCCCGGACCCAGGTCGAGAGCCTGCGCGAGGAGCACGTCCGTACCGTCGAAGCCGCTCGGGCCGCCGCCTCGACGGCCGGGCTCGTCGCACCCCCGGCGTACGCCGACGCCGACGACTGGCGGACCCCTGCCTGGCAGGACGCCCAGCGGACCCTGCACCAGCGGTACGCCGAGCTGCTGGCACGGTCGGACACGGCCGAAGGCGTGGACAGAGCCGATGCCGATGCCGATGCCGGAGAGCAGGGGGAGGGCGTCCCCGGCACGCCTGCCAAAGACCCCGTCGACGCCGCCACCTTCGACGAGGCGTTCCGCGGGTGGGCGCGGGACAAGACCTCCGTGCTGACCGGGGAAGAGCTGACCGCCGTCCGCGAGCAGGTCCGCACGGAGCGCACCCGGCTCTCCGCCGTCGCCTCCGACACCGCGGCGGCCGTCCGGACGGTCCAGGACGCCTTCACCGTGGCGGCGGTCCGGCAGCGGGGACTCGACCACGCGCAGGCCGCGTTCGAGCGCACGTTCCGCACCTGGTGGCAGGAGACGTTCGACGCCTCCGCGCGCGGGCTGACGGACGGGTCCGGGACGTCCTTCGAGCCGGACCCGGAGACGGCCGGAGCGGTCCACGACCGGCTCGCCGCCGAATTCCACGACCGGGTGGGCCGGCTGGTGGACCGTTCCTTCACGGGCATCGACCCGGAACGCGCCCTCGACCAGACGGTGCGGCAGGCGGTTCGCGACCTGCGCGACATGATCGCGCCGCTGCCCAACGAGTTCGACCGGCGGCTCCACCTCCTCCTGCTCGACCCCGCCTTCGAGGCGGCGGTCGCCTCGTTCCCCGGCCACCGGGGTGCCGGACGCGCCACGGCCCTGACCGCGACCGAGGACGCCCCGGTCGCCGCCCACGAGCAGTTGCTGTCCGCGTTCGCGGCCGAGGGCACCCCCGTCTCCGAACCGGGGCGGGCCCGGGTGCTCCGCGACGCCCGGAGCGCGCTGAACGACGTCTTCGACCGGTTCGAACGGTCCGGCGCGGACACCAACGACCTGGCCGCGTCGATCGACAGGCGGACCAGGCTGGACGCGGTGCTGCGCGGTCTGCCGCTGCGGCTGGCCGAGCAGGCGGTCCGGGAACACCAGATCGTGCGCGTCCGGCAGGACGCGCGGGAAGCCGTGGCCTCCTGGGCGGAAGCCGGTCCCCGTACGGACGCGGCGTTCCTCGGCCGCTTCCCGGTGGACTTCGGCGCACCCGACCAGGAGCTCGCCACCGAACTGGGCGTGACGATGGCCGTCGTCGTCAACCAGCGACTCGATCAGGCACTGGCCCGGACGGAGGGGCTCGGTCCGCGGGAGCGGGCGGACCGCTGGCAGGAGGCGTACCGGCAACTGACGGCCCCCGAGCGGCTGCACACCTGGCTGACCGTGCGGCACGCCCGCGACCGGATCGGTGCGATCGCCGACGGACTCCTGGCCGCGCACCTTCCCCGGTGGCCTGAGTCCCACGGCGACCGGCCCCTCGGCGAAGCCGACACCGCTCGCCTCCGTACCGGCCTGGAGGAGCGCCTGCGGTCGGCGTTCGACGTCCTCCACCCCCGCCACACCTTCGTCCTCGACGACGAAGACGCCCTCGGGCGCAGGTGGGACGCCGTCCTGGCCGCGGAGGCCCAGGCACTCCCCGCGCACGTCGCCTTCGAGTCCACCGTCGGCACCGCGCTGCGCGGGGCCGCCCGCTCCTTCGAGGCGCTGCGGGGCGACCACGAGATCACGGACGACCGGTTCACCGCTCTCGGCGGCGACTTCCGCCGCGACTTCCTCGACGCCTACGAGACGCTGTGGGCGCCGCAGAAGCTCCCCTCCGCCTGGGCCGACCACGATGCCGCCCACTCCGACCCCTTCACCACCGGCCTGGCCGACGCCCGCCTGGACGCCCTGGACCCGGAGGGAAGCCGCGGAGCCGTGCGGACGGCGGACGAGTGGGAGGCCGGGCTCCGCCGGACCTACGAGGAGCCCGTCTTCCGGGAGCTCTGGCACCGCGCGACCGGGCTGCTCGATCCCGGACTGCTCATCGGCCGCGACCCGGAGACGGCCGCCCTCCGCGAAGCGCAGCACCAGGCGCTGTTCCGTGTGATGGACCACCTCGGCCGGGAGGGGGACGAGCGGGGGGCGCGCGAACTGGCCCGGGTGCTGGTGGAGCGGACGCCGGGGATCGGCTCCCCGCGGTCCGGGGTCAGGGGTGGAGCGGGACCCCGCGCCGGGGGGAGCGGCGCGGGCCGGGTCCCGTTGGGGCCCGGGGGGCTGGACACGGCCCTGGACGACCCGTACCCGTACTGGCCGGATCCGGCGACGGACCAGGTGCTTCCGGGCCGTCCGGACCCGGCGACGGAGGAGGCGTTTGCGGGCCGTTCGGATCCGGCGACGGACGAGGTGGGGGCGTATCCGCTGGACCTGTTCCCGGGCGACGTACTCCTGGGTCTGGGTCTGCCCGACCCGCTGTGGTTCCCGCCCGAGGGGACCGGCGTGGCTTTCGACGGTGTCGGTGCCTGGCCGGTGGACGGACTCGACGCGTCCGGTGGCCTGCCGACCGGGTACGCCGATCCTGGTCCGGTCGACCTGAGCTTCCTCGCCGACCTGGACTTTCTCTCCGATCCGCAGTTCGCGCCGGATCCGGACTTCCAGCCGCAGCTGGACCTCATGCTGGGCCTCGGCCCGCTGCCGGACCTGGGCCTCCTGGCGGATACGACGGCGGTCCAGCAGGCTTTGGCCCAGGAGTCGACGGGGGACATGCAGCGCCGTCTCCGGTCGAGGTTCGGTCCGCTCTTCCCGGACCTGTGGGAGCAGGCCACGGACGTGCTCCGCCCGGCGGTGGAGCTCGGCCCGGAGGCGGAGGCGTTCGCCCTGCGGCAGGCGCAGATGCGGGCGTTGGGCCGGATCGTGGAGGTGCTCGGCGGCACCACGGACGATCCGCGGGGAGACGCCCTGACGCTGGCGGACACGCTCGCGGCACAGACGCCCGGCATGCGGTCCGAGGACCCCCGGGACGACTGGTCGCATCGCGCGCGGCCCGCCGAACAGCCGCAGCCGCAGGCCGATCCTGGGCCGCAGCCCGGGGCGGCCGTGCCCGACCCGCCCGGCGACACCTGGGAGCAGCGGGTGTGGCGCGCGAGGCCGTGGCGGACCGAGCCCACCGCCCGGCAGGCCGGGGAATCGCACCCGGGAGCACGGCTGACGGAGGCGCAGCAGGCCCACCTCTTCACGTTGCTGAACACGCGCGAGCGGGTTCTCGACGAGATCCTGACGTTCGGCTCGGTCGCCGACTGGGCCTCCCGTTCCGCGCGCGTGCCGATCGACGTGGCCGAGGTGGAGCGACTGCACCGGGAGTACGTCGGCTCCTGGCCCGAGCCTCCGGTGCGCCGCGGTGTCGTCGGGCTGTCGGCACCCATGACGGTCGCGGCGTGGGAACACTTCCGGGCGAGGGGCCATCTGGAGGTGGGCGGCGGCCACCGCACGGTGTTCCGCGGGAAGACGGTGAGGCTGGGCAGGTACCTCCGCGAGACACTGCGTCGGAAGGACGCGTTGGCCAGACTCTCCCAAGCCCGTGTGGACTGGTGGGAATCGGTCGGCATGCGGTGGTCGACCGACGCCATGCTCGACGCCGTGCGGGCCCACCTCGACGGCCGGACACTGACCGCGGCGCCGCCGGACGAGGAGATCCGTGCCGTGCGGGTGCCCGGCCTGCAGGCCACGGTCGACCTGGTGCACTGGCGGGAGACGCTTCGGCACCTGCTGGTGCTGAGGGACGAGCCCCGGATCCGCGAAGCACTGGGCGAGGCGTGGGCGGAAGCGTTCTTCGCGGGACGGCCCCCGCACACGGCCGAGGAGCCCGTCGTCGGCGTTTCGGCGCCCGGCGGGCCGAGCGTGGACCCCGCCCGGCCCGCGACGCCGCCTCCGGCACCGATGGAGGACCTGTTCGGCCCGAGCCCCGAGCCGACCCCGGCCCCGGAGCCCGCACGGCTGACGCCCGGCGGGCCGAGGGCGCCGATCGACGTGGACGCGTTCGAACCTCCCGACGCGGAGGCGATCCAGCCGTGGCGGGCACGGTCGTGGCGGTCTCCGGCGCGCCCGCAGCCCTTCGCACGCCCTGCCTGGCGCACGTATCCGACGCCGACCCAGCGAGAAGGGCTCTTCCAGCATCTGCGGGGCGCCGGGAAGGACGTGACCTTCGGGACCGTCGCCGACTGGCTGCACCGCACCTACCGCGTCCGGCTGGACGAGGAGCAGCTGGAGCGGCTCCAGTGGGAGCACCGGCTCGCGCGCACGGAGCGGTCCGCCTCCCGTAGCGGACGGTCCCGCAGGGCCGCCAGGACCTCCGCCCCGGGACCTGTTCCCGACACCTCGCGGGAAGCGGGCCCCTCGACGTCCGGCGCCGGCCGGAGCGGCGAGGGCGCACACCTCGGTCCGGAGATGGACGGGGACGTCGCACCTGGGTCCGCGTTCGCGCAGGGCGTGGGCGGGGACCTGGTGGACCGTCTGCGGGCCGCGTCCGGCTTGGAGACCCTGAAGAGCCGGTGGACGCACGCCATGGTCCTGCTCCGGCCGGCCGTGCTGATCGGTACGGAAGCGGAGACGGCCGCGCTGCGGGAGGCCCAGCGGCACGCCGGGTTCCGGATCATGGAGGTGCTGGGCCGGTCCGACGGTCCGCCCTGGACCAGGGCCCTGGTGGAGAAGGACGCCGAGGACCTGGCGGACGAGCTCGCCGCGGCGACGCCCGGCATCCGCTCCGAGCAGCCGGCGCTGCGGGCAGGCGCTCCGCACGGGGCTCCGGACTCCGCAGCCCGGCCGGCCCCCGACGTCCAGCTCCTGGGCGACGCGGCCCGGGAAGCGGTCCGGGCCGCCTCCCGGGGCGGGGAGCGGTCCGCGGTTCCGGCCGACGCCCTGGCCGCCTTCCTGAACAGGTCCGCCGCCCGCACCTGGCACGAGGACTGGCCGGCCGCGGACCTCGCGCGGATGGCCGCCGCCGACGCGACCTGGGTGGCCCCCGGGCACATGGAGCTCGTCGACGCGCTCATGCACCCGGCCCACCTGCACGTGGTGAAGGCGATCGTCCGCCGCCCGGAGCTCGGAACGATCCTCCAGGCGCGTCCCCAGCACCTGGACGTGCTGTCCGGCTCCGGTGAGCTGCTGCGGAGACTGGGCGCGCTGGACTCCATGACCCTCGCCGCGTACGCGCTCGGCCCGAGCCATCTGGACGCGAAGCTGGCTCCTTCGGCGGACGGCAAGCGCGAGTTGGTCGAGGCGATCGAGAACAGGTCTCCCGACGCGGCGCACCTGCTCGACGCCGTCGAAGTGGCGACCGTCCTCAACGGCCGGACCTCCCACATCCTCGCCGTCTCGTCCTCCGAGACCGTCGCCGACCTCGTGGCCCTCCTCCCCGATCTGGCCGCCGCGGTACTGGCCGGCACGGCCGAGAGCGCACGGTCCTTCGCCCGCGAGGAGACGCTGACCTCCGCCCTCTTCGCCCGGGTGGAGGCCGACGCGGAGATCGACGTCGCCGCCCTGTACGCCGACCGGGAACTGCGCGCCCGTCTGCAGACCCACGCCGACCAGACGGACCTCCTGCTACGGGCACCGGACCTGCTGGCGGCCGTGACCCGCGACCACGGTCTGCTGGACGTGCTGGGACGCGACGCGCGGCTGATCGACGTGCTCTCCGACGCGCCGGACTTCGCCGACCGTCTCGGCGCCGACCCACGCCTGGTGACCGCCGCGGTGGACAACCCCGCTGTCGCCGGCCTCCTCTCCCGCGACCCCGCCCATTTCGACGCCGTACCCGCACACGCCCTGCTGGACGCGGTGCGGCAGGCGGCACCCATGACGTCGACCGAGCGGGGCGGCCCCACCACCCGGATTCCGAGGACGTCGACCGGGGACACGGTCTCGCTGGCGGACCTCCGGGCCGCGCTGCCCGCCCTGGACGCCGCCCTGACGGTGGAACCCCTCCTCGCCCTGGAGCTGCGGGCCGACGCCGACCTCCGGCGGACGCTGCTGCTCCACCCGGACCTGCTGGCCGACCCCCACGAGTACCGCCGCCTGCTGGGGCCCGACGCCGAAACCCTGCGCCCCCTCGTGCGGGAGAACTCGCCGCTGCTCGCCCCGTACGTCCTCAGGGCCGCCCTGCGCCACCCGGTCCTGCGGTTCTGGCTCGGCCACTCCCCGAGCCTGCTGGAGGCCGGTCCCGGCGACCCGCGGATCGCGTTCACCGACGCCGCCGGGGCCGACCCGCTCGTGGGACGGATGGCCTGGGCCAACCCCGCCATGAGCCTGCTCCTCGACCACCGGTCCCCGGGCTCACCCCACTTCGGCAACCTGCGCGCGTACGGGGAGCTGGGGCCCACCGACGAGCGGATCTTCACCCACTACGGGCTCGAAGGCTTCCCCGACCTGCTGTACGTCGAGGACCGGCAGCGGCTGCTCGACGTACTGTTCCGCAGCGACGCGCTGCTCCGCCTCGCCCGGTACGACCGGCGGGTGCTGGACGCCGTCGACACCGAGGCGGTGGCGGGCCTGCACGCCCGTCCGCGGGTCCTGACCGAGCTGGCGTCCCGGCCCAACTTCCAGCTTCCCGCCGCTCATTGGCGTGCGCTCTTCCACTCGCCCGGACTGCTGCGCGGACTCGACGGCGACAGCGGCCTGCTGAGCCTGCTGGCCTCGGCGCCCGAGGTCTTCCGCGAGGCCGTCGCACGCCCCGCACTCGTCGACGCGCTCGACACCGAGGCCTTCCGGACCGGGGTCGCGGCCGTCATGGAGGCCCGCAGGGCGGAGAACGCCAAGAAGAGCAAGAAGAAGACGAAGGCGTGGACGACCGCCCTGGCGAACCTCGTCACGGCACACGGCGGCGACGCCGTGCTGTCGCCCGAGGGCGTCCGCCTGCACGCCGACGACGCGCACTGGGCCGGGCTGTGGCACCTGGCACCGGAAGCGGCCCGTGCGGAACTCCGGCGCATCACCGAGGGATCCGGCAGCGAGGAGCGGCCGGCCGCTCTCCTGGCCGTCGACGACCTCGTCCGCGGCAACGGGACGCTGCTCGCCGCCGCCCGCGCCAGCCGCGCCGCCGGAGCCATGCTCTTCCAGGACCCGGAGCTGGCCGAGATGCTGGTGGCGCGGCCCAGACTCCTCGCGACCCTCCACGACCCCAACGCCTCGGTCCTCGTCCTCCTCCGCGACAACCCGTCGCTGACGGCTGCGCTGCGGACGAACGACTCCCTCTACGCGTACACGCTGCTGCGCGGCACCGTCAGCCGGCTCGCCGGTGATCCGGACCTCGTCCGGCGACTCGTCTCTGTACCCGACCTGGTCCGCTTCATGCTCCAGCGCCCGCGCGAACACGCCATCGCGACCAGCGACCCCCACCTCAGACGGCTGATGGAGGAGCGGAACGACGTGGCGCGGGTCCTCGCCGACGACGGCCGCGTCGCCGAACTGCTGCTGTCGACCCCTTCCCTCGCCGCCGAGCTGGCCGCCTTCCACACGGGCAGGGACGAGGACACCGCGGTCGTACGGGCCGTGCTGAGCGGCCTCCCGGCGGCCCGGTCCATCGCGGCGACACCGGCGTACGCACAGGTACTGCGCCGTTTCCCTGCCGTCAGCGGGGCCGTCGCCGCCCACCCCGAGGCGTTCAGCGGCGCGGCGCACTTCCGGCGCTTCCTGTCGGACGACGAGCTCCTGCGCGCGCTCCAGCGCCACCCGGACCACACCGGGCGGGTTCTCGCCTCCGCCGCACTGCTGGAGACGGCGCTGCAGGCCCCCGCCGTCGTGGACGCGCTCGCCGCCGACCCGGAACTGGCACGCCTGCTGGAGCGCGGCCCGCAGCGCGACTCCCTCCATGAACTACTGCGCACTCAACCTGAATTGGCGCACACTCTGGCGGTCGCCGAGGGCGGCCTCGGGCACGCCCTGGTCACCGCGCTCGGTGCCGTGCGCGGCCTGACCGACGCGATGGCCGCCGACCCGAGGATCGGGCACGACCTGCGGGACGCCCCCTGGCTCGCCGGCGCCCTGCTGCGCGGCCACGGCCTGGTGGAACACGCCGCGGAGGAAAGCCCGTTGTGGCGCGCGGCCCGTGCGTCCCGGCCGCTCGCCGACGCCCTCGCCCCGCGCCTGGTGCGCCGGCTCGCCCCCCGCGAGACGCTGCTCCGCCGGTTCGCCGAGCACCCCTCCGCGCTGGCCGGCACCGCCCCCCAGGAACTGCGGCGGCTGCTCACCGACACCGAACTCACCCGCTTCCTGGACGACACCCCGCGGTTCGCCGACCGGTTCTTCACCGCCGCGGCCCTGCGCGACCGCGCGCTCCAGTCGCAGGGAACCGGCGGAGAACTGCGCCGACTGGCACGCGACGGAGCGGAGTTCGACCGGCTCTCCGAGGACCCGACCGGGCAGCGCCTGCTCGCCGCGCTGCCCCGGGCCGCCGCCCCCGCCGCCGACACCGCCGCGGCACGGCCCCAGGAGACCGCGCACCCGGGAGTGGGAACGGCGGCGCGGCGCGGCCGGAAGAACGGCAGAGGAACGGTGAGAGCGGCCGTCACCGTGCGCGCCCCGGGGACCGACCAGCCGTCGGTATGGGCGCAGGCGCTCACCTCGGTGCCCGAAGCCGCCGGCCTGCTCCTCGCGCCCCGCGGCGCCGCCATCGCCGCCGAACTCGGCCGCAACCCGGAACTGCTCCCCCTGATGCTGAGCGCTCCCGCCGTCCTGGAAGACCTGACGCTGAACCCCGCCGACTGGCAGGACCACGTCTTCGCCCCCTACCTCGCCTCCGGCGAAGCCGCGCTGACCGCCTTCGACACCGACTTCTCCGCCTGGCTGGACCGGCTGGGCGCGGTGGTGGAGGGAGACTTCCACCAGCGGATCCGGGACCTGGCGCAGGGTGCCTGGGACCGGGAAGCCGCCTCCCGCGCGGCCAGGGCAGCACGGGAGGCCGAACGCGTCGCCGAACGGCTGGCGGCATTCCGGCCGCACCGCCCCGAAACCTGGGACCAGAGCGCGGGACGGCTCCTGCACACCCGGCAGGCCCGCGCGCAGACGCTGACCCCCGCCCAACTGGCCCTCCTCACCGAGGTCGCCGAGGGGCGAAGGAGCCCGCGGGAGGCACAGAACCGGCAACGCCCCGTCGCCGTCCATCAGGCCCTCCACATCCACCTGGACGGCGGCAGCGGCGGCGCCTCGTTCGCGTACGTCCTCGCCGAGGACGGACACGTCGACACCCTGGTGTACGCCATCAGCCGGTCCCGGCAGAACAACGACTACACGTGGGACGGCTACGGCGGCCACTACACGGCCGGCCCGATGGACATCGGTGCGATACGGAACGAGCCCGCACTGCGCGCCTCGGTGGAACGGGTGGAACGGGCGACGGCGCACGCGGCCGGGAACCGCGACGACCGGCCGAAGGCCACCGGCAAGAAGGAGAAGGGCAAGGGCCGGGAGAACGAGCCCGCCGCCGCGACCCGGCCGGCCACCGAGACGTACCCGCGCGCGGTCGACCCCGACCTGACGCGGCTGGCGGAGGCGCTTTCGGCGTACCACGCGGCCCTCGCCGACCAGGCCGCCGCACCGCAGGCGCGGGAGAAGAAGGCCCCGGCCCGCGAGACGGCCCTGGCCGCGGCCCGGCAGCGCCTGCGCGCGCTGGGCCTGGACCCCGAACCGCCAATCGGCCTCGACGACGAAGTCCTCCCGGAGCAAGGCGGCACCGGGAGATTCGAGGCGGACGGGGCGAGAGGGCTGGGGGCGCGGCTCGGCATCACCACCCGTGCCGCGGAGGCGCTGCTCACCACGGCGGGCGGACACCTGCACGCCCCCGTGCTGATCGGCACGGACACGGAGACGGAACGCGCGCGCCGGGCCCACCACCAGCACCTCGTCGACGTCGCCGAAGTCCTGCACACCCGGGGCGCCGAAGCCGCCAGGGCCCGGGCCCTGGAGCTGGGCGGGCCACGGACGCGTGGCGCCCTGCCCGGAGCCGGGGCCCAGCAGAGCAGACCGGCCGACACGGAGATGCAACTCCTGGGACCCCAGGCCGGACCGAGCGGTCAGGTCGGACCGAGCGGTCTGGACGGGCCGAGCGGTCAGGCAGGGCCGAGCGGTCAGGCCGGGCCGAGTGGTCAAGTCGTCCCCGCCATCCGTCCCGTGACGGACCTGGAGGCGGAGGAGCTGGAGCAGCGCGTTCTGGAGCCGCGTCCGCAACGGTCCGGCCGGCTCATGGCGAGCCTGGACCGCGTCCTCGCCGGCCGGGAACAGGGCCCCGACGCGGTGCAGGACGCCCCATGGGTCCCGGTGGTGCGCAGGGCCGAGGACGGGGAGCAGACCGCCCCCGAGCCCCCGCCGGAGACCGAAGCCGCGCCGCTGACTGAGGCCGAGCCGCAGACTGAGGCCGAGCCCGAGCCCGAGCCCGAGCCCGAGACCGCCCCCGCGCCGGAGACGCTCGCGTCGGCGCCCCCCGTGCCGGCGCCCCCCGTCCCGGACACGGTCGAAGCGGCCACGGCTCGGGTGACGGACGTCGCTGCACCCGCGACCGGGGCGGCCGGTGACGCGGTGGACGCTCCCGCCCCGGTCAGCGACTCGGTGCGGGCGTACGGTGCGGAGTTCGACGGCGCGCAGGGCACGGTGAGCCTAGGCCGGGTGCCCGAGGGCACGGTCGACTGGCTGCGGGACCGGCTGAGCAGGCAGCTGGAGGGGAGCCTCGGGGAGGACGCCGGCCTGCGCGACCAGATCCGCGTCCGGCTGACCCCCTCCTACCTCGTCAACGAGTGGTCCGAGGTGCGCGGTGAGAGCGGACTGGTTCTGCACCTGCGCCACCGGGGGACCGTACGGACCGTCCGGGTACGGCTGCGCCTCGGCGACCCCAGGCCGGCACCCGAACTGCTCGACGGGCTGGCCGAAGGGGTGCCGAACCGGGTCCAGCGCTGGGGCGCCGGGTACTCGGACACGGGGAACACCGCCGGCACGGCGGACCTGCGCACGTTCCAGTTCGCGGGCAGCCATGTCTGGCAGCCCTCGACGGGCGTGCTGAGCCAGATCGTGATTCAGCCCCAAGTGAGCCTCGTACACAACCAGTTGTCGACCCAGGTGAGCGTCGTCAGTGCCGCGCAGGCCCTGTCGTTGGTCACCGTCTCGGGCGGGGCTGTCCCGTACGCGTACCGCATGCGGTGGCAGCTGAGGGTGGACGACGGCGCGGCTCCGGCGGACTGGACCACGGATCAGGAGGGCCCGGCCGGGGAACGGATGGCCGTCTGGTTCCCCGAGCACCTCACCCGCACCGACCCGCCCGGGGCGACCGACAGCGCGGTCCCGGACACCGGGGCGGACTCCACCGGCCAAGCGGCCCCGGCGCGGGCGGCGGCCGAGCGGGAACACGCCCCGCTCCGGACGGCGGTGCACGAGGTGCCGCTGTACGGGGTGGAGACGGTGCTGAACCCGGAACGCGTCCAGCACGCCGCGGAGCAGGCGTTCGCGGACCATCTGGGCGCGATGTCGGGAGCCTCCCGCGAGGACCTGCGACGCTTCTTCGGCTCCCGCAGCCTGCGGGACGCCCTGCCGAGGATGCTGAACGGCTGGCACGCCTCACCCTTGCTGCTGGCGGCCGACGGCTCCGCACTGGGCTTCGTCCGGGTGCGCGCCGCCCTCGCCGACGACGGCCGCCAGTCGGGCCCGACCGCACCCGCCGCCGACCTGCAGCACCAGGTGGTGCGTACCGTCCGGGTCGTCGGGCAGTCGACCGTCACCAACGCCGTGGGCGCGGACCTCCGCCTCACGGTCGGCCTCTCCGCCCCGCGGAGCGACGCGGTGACCGCCCCCATCGGCGGCGCCCTGATGGTGAACGCGGGTGCCCGCCAGCAGGTGTCGTACGTCCTGGGCTCCGGCGGCGACCTCACCAGATCGCTGACCCTCCAGTCGGGCGGCCCGATGTTCCAGGTCGAGGGCCGGGTCACCTTCGAGATGCAGCTGGTCCTGCCCAAGGGCGGTGTCGCCCTGCCGGCCGCGACGAGCCCCCTGCACGCGGACGCCGACGGTGAGGGCCGCACGGCCTACCCGGTGGTGTTCCGCGTGCCGTCCCGGGCCGTGCTGGAGGGCGTGGTGGAGCCCGAACCGCGCATGCTGCCGCCCGAGATGGTCCGGCTGCGTTCCCTCGGGATCTCGACCACGACCCTCCGCGTGGACGGCGCCGAGCCCCTGTACGACATGGCCGCGCGATGGCTGCGCGAACACGGCTTCCTGCCCTCCGGCACGAGCGGCCGGTGGACCGGCGCGGCCACCCGCGCCCGGTGGCTGGCCAACGCCCGCGCCCTGGACCACGCCCGCTCGGCCCAGACCCTGCGGGGCGCCGCCGACGAGCTGGTCGAGAGCGGCCACACGATCTGGCTGGAAGTTCCCGGCACCGGGGACGTGCAGCGGGTCCAGGTGCGGCTCACCGCCGAACGGACCGACGACGCGCCGGTCGCCGCCACCCGGTCGCTGCCCGGTCTGCAGACCAACAACTGGTCCGGCTACAACCGCCCCGGCCAGGAAGGGCGCAAGGTCACTCCGATGGGCTGGTCCCTGACCGGCATGGGGGAGGTGAGCAACCCTCTGGAGTTCCACGGACAGTTGCCGTTGCAGGGAGTGCGGCCGGAATACACCGCCAGCGGCTCGACCGCCACGGCCACCGCCACCACGTCGCTGGTCGGCCAGGAGAAGTACCTGTCCACCGCGGCCGGCGACGGGCTGCAACTCTTCGAGATCCCGGTGAGGTTGCGGCTCGACCTGCACTGGAGCCACGGCCCGGCGCCGCGCCCGCTCGTCTCCGAGGGCACCCTCGCCGTGGCCGTCCCCACGTACCGGACCGTCAGCGCGCCCGCGCGGGCCGCGTCCCCGGCGGTCGTGGAGGAGCCGGTCGCGGGGGAGGTGCCGGTCGTACGGGAAGCCGTCGCCGCCGGCCTCTCGATCCGTTCGGACGAAGCCGCGTACGGGTCGGAGGATTCCGGGTCCGAGCATTCCGGATCGGAGGAATCCGGGTCCGAGGATTCCGCGTCGGAGGCGTCCGACACGGAGTCGGTCGACTCGGTGCTGACCGACGAGCCGCACATCGCCGTCCGCGTCACGGAGGACGAACTGACGCGACTGGCGGGCGACGACGCGCCCGAGGTGCTGCGACGGCTGCCGGAGTCGGCCTTCGTGGACCGGGTGCTGGGCGGCGACACCTTGGTCCGGGTCGTGAGCCGGCTGCTGGGCGCGCCCCGCAGGGCGACGGGGGAGGAGGACCTTTTCGACCTCACCGCGCTTTACGAGGAGGAGGACGAGGAGGCGACGGCGGAAGGGGACGCCGTGGCGACGGCAGGACCTCACGCCGAGCGGACCGCCGAGCCCGCGCCGGAGACCGCCGTCGCACCCGGGGCCGAGGCGGTCTCCGACTCCGTGCGCGCAACCCCTGCCGCGCCCGCGCCCGCGGTCAGGACCCCCGCCGAGATCTGGGCCTCCGCCGACGCCGTGGGCCCGCTGGGGTGGGCCCGGCGCATGGCCGACGGGGCCTGGCGGTGGACGACGCGGACGACGGTGGGCGGCTCGCTCAGCGACCAGGACAGCATGGCCCAGCAGGTCCTGCGGTCCGCCCTCTCCTTCCACCAGCTGACCGCCAACGCCCTGACCGTCTTCGGCGACGGACTGGTCCTGGAAGGTGCGGGCAGTTTCGGACTGGTCACGGGCACGGACGTCTCGGTGGAGATCACCGGGTACCTGAGCGGTGTGCGCCGGCTGGAGGCCCCCGGCCCCCTGAGCATGGAGAGCTGGCTGTACGCGTCGGACACGGTCACCTCCACCCGCTCGGTGGGCGGCGGAGGACAGACCGGAGTGACCGTCAGTGGCGCCTACGACCCCGGAGTCTCCCTCTTCCCGAGCGGGCGGTACGTCGGCACCTCGTCCACCACCGTCGCCGCGACCCACTCGGACAATGCCTCGGACGCCCGGGTCACCGCGCACGGCGGCACCCGGATGCAGCGGTTCACCGCCGATGCCACCTACCGCGTGACGGTCGGTCAGGGCAGGCGCAACGTCGTCTCGGGGACGCTGGTGGCCGGTCCCCACGCGGTGCGCACCGTGGGCTTCCTGGTGCCGGACGCGGTGGAGTTCCTGCTCCCCGAGAGCGACCTGGCCAAGCACCCCGAGCTGGCGGCCCTCGCCGGGATCACCCCGCCCGCCCCGGACCGTACGCTGATGCTGCCCCAGTGGTACCGGGACACCGGCCAGCTCGGTCAGGGCGCCGTCATCGGCGTCGCTCCGGAGGGCCCGCGCGGACGGTTCCGGCAGAGCCTCCTCGACGCCATCGAGAAGGCCGCCCCCGGGGCGACCCGGCCCGGGGACGCCGGATACCTGCCCGGTCTCGCTTCCTGGGTCAGCGACCACTCCTCCTCGGTGGGGCTGCGCGTCGCGATCGGGGCGGGCCCCCGGGGCACCGGCTCGACGCACTTCGTGCACCGGGGCCGGCTGGGGCTCGCCCCGCGCCTGGTGACGGTGGAGGTGAACGCCCGCCCGAGACCGGGAACCGACCTCGACCAGATCCGGGGCAGCGGCGTCGACGACAGCGCACAGCTGACCCACAGCGCCGCCCACGGCGGCGGACGGAACGCCGGCCTGGCCGAGCCGGGCGTCCAGTCGCAGAGCGTCTCGTACAGCAGGGCCCGGCAACTGGAGGCCCGGCCGGTGCTGCAGCACGGGGGTCAGCGCCTCCAGACCACCTTCACCGGGGCCCTCGAAAGCGCGGTCGGCGCTTCCGCCACGTCCCAGCGCGAGACCAGGGCCTGGCAGCGCTCCGGCGAACTGGCCGAGTTCCAGGTGCCGTACCGGTACCGGGTCACCGTGCGCAGCAGTCCGATGTCCGGAGAGTCCAACGGGGTGGTCGCGGGTCTGGTCGCCTCGACCCTGGGCGGATTCGGGACGCGCGAACACCACGCCACGGCCGACGCCACGGCGACGCTGTGGTTCGACCGGGACGACCTGCCGGCCGGGACGGACCGGGCGGAGCCCTTCGTACGGCCCGCCGTCTTCGAGCGGGACCCCGCCGACCGGACCGCCCCGCCACCCGGCGCCGTCCTCATCGGCCTGGACGGGCTGACCCCCGCCGTGCGCGACGCCCTGGACGGCCGGGACTGGGTGCCCGACCGGCCGTTCGCGCTCTACTCCTTCGACGCCGGTGCCGAGCTGGCGCGGGCCCTGCGCGAGGTGGACCCCGCGCTCGCCGGTCCCGACCGCATGCACACCTCGTTCTCGGACGAGAGCCTGATGATCCGGCTCTCCCGGCTGGTGCGCCCGGGGGACGGCGACGCGGGCAGAACGCTCGACTCCGTCGCGGTGGGCCGCCTCATGGGCCGTACCGGGGCCCACCCCACCACCTCCGTACGGCTGCGGCTGCTGCCCCAGCGGATCCTCGCCACCGGCGACACCGCCCTGGACGACGTCCGTACGTCCGGCGACGCGTACACGGCGACCGCCGGGACCACGGTGACCCCGTCGGTCACCTCCCTGTACACGGCCAGGGTGACCTCCGACGACACCGGCCGGGTCGTCGTCTCCGCGCCGTTCACGCAGAACGCGGGGGCGCAGGGACAGTCGGGCGGCGGCAACAACTACCGGCGCGACTACCTGAAGTACGGGCTGCCCGCGCGTGCGGGCAAGCCCGGACCCACGACCGGCCACCTGATCCGGGCGCTGGCCGTCCTGCACGTCACCGGCCCGAAGGAGGACCGCTGGGTGCTCGGCACCATGGTCCTGCGTGCCATGGACACCCCGCCCCTGCCGACGGTTCCGGCGGCGACGGAGACCGCGGCGACCGGGACCGCGGCTGAGGGGACCACGGCGGCGGAGTCTCCGGCGGAGGGGGGCACGGCCTCCGGCAGCGCCGCCGTTCCCGCGCCCGCCGGGCGGGGCAAGGCGGCGGTGCGGAGCGGCGGCCACCCGCAGGGCGTACAGGACGGCGATCCGGACGCCGCCGAACCGGCCGCGGCCGAACTGGACACCGGGGACGTACGACAGCTGGCCGAGCGCCTCGGCGTGTCCGACGACACGGTGCGGACGTTGGCCGGCTCCGCATGGCGCCTCCTGGCCGCACCCCTGGAGATCGGCCGGGAACCGGAGGTGCAGGCGCGGCTGGAGGCACGGCGGGCCGCCGTGGTGCGGATCGCCGAGACCCTGCACGCCCAGGGCCCCGAGGCCGCCCGTGACCTCGCCGACCGACTGGCCGCCGACAACCCCGGACTGCGCGCCCCGGGAGTGAAGGTTCGGGGCGGCGCGAGGAGCGGGCCGACGACCGGAACCACCGGCCAGGACGGCGCCGGAGGCAGCGGGAGTACGAGCGGCCCCCAGCAGTCCGCGGCCCTGCCCCCCGCGGCCGTGCACCCCGCACCGCCGGTCGCCCAGCCGCTCGACACGGTGTGGCGTCCGCCGTCGCCCGAACCGGAATCGCCCCTCGGCACCGTCGTCCGGGAGCCGCGCCCGCCCCGCCCGCTGCCCGACCTCGCCGGCGTGTTCACCGGCGACGACGCCAGGACCGGCGACGACGCCAGGACCGGCGACGGCGCCCGGACCGACGTCGCGGGACCGGTGGTGCCCGAGGTCGGCCCGGTGTTCGCGCCGCCGGAGTACACGGGACGCCAAGGCGCCGGCCGGGAGCGCTACTCCTTCGCCGACGACCGGCTGCGGAACGCCGTCCGCGACGGGGTGCTGGGACTCCTGCCGCGTGGAGAGCGAGCGGCTGCCGAGCCGCTGCTCGACGCCCACTTCGCCGCCACCGACCCCGGTGCCGTCCTGCGCGAGGCGGTCGCCGGCGGGCACACCGCGGTACTGCGGCCGGCCGGCGCCCCGCTCGCCGTCACCGTGCGGCTGCGGCTCGCGGACTGGACCCAGCTCACCGGGCCGGGCGGCGAGCCCGTCGGCGACGCCGGGACCCACGCGCCGCGGGACGACGGACCGCGGCCGACCACCCGGCAGACCAGGGCGTGGGGGGAGAGCAGTTCGGCGGACCGGACCGTCGACCACGCGTTGAACGTCCCGCTGCCCCAGCCGGTCACTCAGGCGCTCTCCTCCCTGTCCTCGCTGTCGGGGATCGTCTCCGGGACGCAGGCGGTCTTCGGCGGCTACTCGAAGAAGACCGCCTACAGCGCCTCGACCGCGCGGAGCGCCACGCGTACCGTCCGGCCGGCGTCCGACCCCGGGACGGTGCGCTTCCTCCACGACGTGGAAGTGGCCCTGGAGGTCCGGCGCCCCGGGCAGGACGATCCGCAGCGCGCCCGCACGGTCGTCGAGCGGGCCCTCGTCGGTACCCATCCACGCGCGACCGTACGCGCCCTGCCCCGGGCCGCCGGCACGGACCACGCCACCTCGGCGCTCTGGACCGAGCTGTCCGGCGAGCCCCGGACGAGCACCGCCGACCTCTCCCGGGCCGCCGTCCCCGATCGGGCGGACGCCCTCTCCGGCACGTCCGGCCCCACCACCGTCGGTCCGGCGTCGCGCCTCCCCGCGCTGTCCTGGGTGGACTCGGTCACCGGGGCCGGGGCGTACCGGACGGCGGTGCTCGCCGCGGCCGGCCCGTCCCTGGCCGATCCGTTCGCGCCCTCCTTCGAGGCGTTGAACGCCTTCGCCGGAGTCCACACCCTGCTGTCCGGGCTGCTCGACGCCACCGCCGGAGGTCTCCACTCGGCGAGGCTGGAATCCGCCGACGGACGGTCCGACGCGGTCCGGGCCGACGCCACCTTCCACAACCCCCGGGCCGTGGCGGACAGCACGGAGCCTGCCCGGATCGACGTCGAGGACGTCCACTCCGCCGCGGCGGGCGCGACCTCCGTCCAGGGCGACGCCGCCAGCGCCGGGACCGGCTTCCTGCTTCCCCTGGTGAGGAGCGCGCTGGGCGTCCCGGCCCTGGTGCCCCTGCCCAAGGCCACGTACAAGCGTTCGGTGCAGTACACCCGGCGGGGGCAGCAGGCCGACAGCGTCGAGGCACGCCGGCTCCGGTACACCGACGAGCCCACCACCCTCGTCGAGTACGACGTGCGCGTGGCGACCGGGTCGCTGAGCGGGCGCCCCGGCACGCACGCCTGGATCACCGCGCGGGTGCGGATGCCGGCCGCCGACGCGGAACGCCTCGGGGACCTCGCCCCGGCCGCCGGAGCCCACCTCCCGGCACAGCCCGCGGACCCGGAGACCGCCGCCCGTACCGCTCCCGGCCGGGTGCTGACGCTGCCGCCCTCCGCCGACGGATGGCTGCCGCCCACCAGCCACGTCACCGAGATCGACCCGCACGGCGCCGGGGAGGCGCTGACCCGCGCGCTCGACCTCGTACGCAGCCGTTTCCCCGACTACCTGGCGCCCCGCGCCCCCTGGCAGGACGCATCGGCCTCCCGGGATCCGCAGGCCGCCGCGGCCACCGGCCGCCGTCCGCTCCACGTGGCGCAGCCGCACCACGTCGCCAACCACCTCGCCCTGGCCGAGGCGTTGAGCCCCGCCGCGCTGGCCGGGCGGGCGCACCCGCTGACCGGGCCCGGCCACACACTCCTCCTCACCAGCCCCGAACCGGGCCGCCCGGGCGCGGAACAGCACCTCCTGGTCACCGTCCGGGCGAGCCTGGAGCAGGCGGACTTCACCTACGCGCGGACCCGCCGGGGCCAGACCGAGGTCGCCCAGGGCACCTCCTTCGACCTGCTCACCTCCGCCCTGCGGAACTGGAAGGTCGCCGCGGGCCTCGGCATCAAGGTCGGTGGTACGTCGCAGGACTCCGCCGCCACGGAACCGAGCGGTCGCGTCACCCCCGGGGTGAGCTGGAGCGGATCGGTCGACGAGACCGGCGGATTCTCGGCGGCCGGCGCCTTCGGCGGGGGATCGGTGTGGCTCGCGGAATTCGACGGCCCGGTCGTCCTCCGCGTCTCCGCCACCCCGGTACCGGCCGCCGGAGAGACCACCGCCCCTGCGGAGGCCGCTCCGGTGACGGTCCGGGCGACTCTCGTCGTGCCCGAGGACCTGGCACTGGAACGGGACGGATCCGGCCGGCTGCGCCCCACCCTGGACTTCGCATCCCGGACGGACGGCAGCGGGGCGGTGGCGCGGGTGCCGCGCACCGCCGAACCCGCGCCGCCCCGCTCCTGGACACCGGCCGTGGGGGAGCGGCTGCCCCGGGACACCCTGCACCTGGTCCGCACCGACCACCTGTATCCGGAAGCGGCCACCCTCCTCAGGGAGATCGGTGTGCCGGCCCTGGAACCGGCGGACGAGGCCGCCCTGCGCGCCGCGCTGACGGGGCTGGCGCCCCGCGTCCAGGACCTCGGCGCGGCGCCCCGCCCGGTGTGGAGCCGCCCCGTCCCGGCGGGCACCTTCCGGATGGTGGGACGGGTGGAGGTCTCGGTCCGGGCCGCCACCGCCGGGCTGACCGCGATCGGGGAGAGCGCGCACGCCTTCCACTACGACCACTCCCTGGTCACCGCACAGGTCAGGGACGCCGAAACCAGTGACCGCATGGCCTGGGACGCGACCGCGGAGGGCTCCCTCGCCGCAAGCCGGCCGGCCGGCCCCGACCTGCCCGAGTCCGACGACGCCACCCGACTCGGCCTCGGCTACGGGCGCAGCGCCCCGGTCACCGGCGGACGCGCCGTCAGCGGGCGCGACGACCGGACGCACACCACCGTGGACGACCACGTGTGGGCCCAGGCGCCCACCGATTTCGTGGTCACCGTGCGCCGGTGGGAGGAATCGCGGGTGAGTTTCGGCGACTACGGCTCGCGCAGGTACGGCGAGCGCGAGGTCACCGGCCGCCCCGTGCGGGCTCCGGGCCTGGCGCTGCTGCCCTCCCGGGCCGCCCGCGCCCTCGGTCTGGTGGAGCGCCGCGAGGGACCGCCCGGCCGGGCCGCCGATCCCGCCGCTGCCACCGCCCCGGCGCCCGCCAATGTGCTGCGCGGCGACGGATTCGACCACGCCGTCCTGCTCGACACCCCCGATCTCGGCCCGTTCGTCCACCAGGTGATGCCACGCCTGCGCGCGCTGGGGCTGCTCTCCCGGGAGCACGCCGAGGCGGTGGAGACCGAGCTGTGGAAGGTGGCCGGACGGCAGGGCACCGCCGCCCTGCTGGAGACCATGCTCACGGGTCTGCCGATCCTGGTTCCCGAGCGCAACGCGTACAGCACCTCGATGGCGCGGCTCGTCCTCACCGCGGAACTGCTCGACCCCCGCGCGGTCGGCAGGGAGCCGGGTGAACACGTCCTGGAGAGCGTGCACGCCCGCGCGTGGGAGTACAGCCGCTCCGAGAGCACGGAGAGCAGCCGTCAGGGACGGGCCGCGCTCGCCGGAACCTCCGACCAGTACGACCTGCTCGCGTCCGGGGCGGTCGCCGACCGCCTCAGGCCGACCGTCACCCGGTCCGACAGCCTGCGCACCCGCACTTCGGACCAGCGGGACACCGCCGTGGTGACCGTCCTCCACCCGCACGTCACCGCCTTCGACGTGCGGCTCACCGCCGAACTGGAGGTGCACCGCGCGGTCGCCACCGCACCCACACCGCTCGGCGGGCTGACGCCCCTGATCGGACAGGGGGAGCGGCACGTGCTGGGAGCCCGGGTGTTCCCCGGCGCACTGCGGCTGGGCCACCCGGAACAGGTGACCCGGCACGACCCGGCACCGGTGCCCCGCCCCACCGCGGTGCACGAACCCGCGGACGTCGCGTGGCCGCGGCCGGAGCCGCTCCTTTCCGCGGAGGCGCTCGGGGAGGCGTTCGTCGGCACCGTCGCCGACCTGCCCGGCCTGCGGAGAGCGGCCGAGTCGCTGCTCACCGGCCGCGACCTGTGGACCAGCCCCTCGCGCGCCTCCCACTCCTGGCAGGGCGGCCTCTTCCTCGTGCGGTCCAAGATCGCGGCGGTCTTCAGCCCGCCCTACATGAACCAGTGGTTCCTCACCCTGGCTGCGGGAGGCACCCTCGACGAACCGGTGACGCTGCCGAGAACCGCCGGGACGGACCTGCCCGCCCGGCTGGAGATCCGTGCGGACGTCCGCGGGCTGCGGGTGGTGCCGTCGGGCCCGGACGGAGCACTCCCCGACACGGTCGCCAAGGACCCGAGGCGCTCCGTGCTGATCCGGGCCGGCCGCACCGGCACGCCCGCCGTGCGCCTCGGCGGTCCGCTGCGCGCCGACTCCACCGCGTCGGCGGTTCCCGCGCGGACCGACGCCGGGACCATCCGGCTCACCGGCCCGGACAGGCGGACCGGCCGGTCCTACGCGCGGGTGGAGGCCGACTCGGTCGCCTGGCACCTCGTCCTCCGGCCGGCCACGGGTGCCCCCCGCGCGGTGCGGGCGACCGTGACCGACCGGGCGGCCGTCTTCTACCTGCCCACCGGGAGCCTGCCCGAGCCGTCGGCCGGTACGGACGCCACCCCCGAGGCGAGGGCCGGCGACCCCGGTACGGCCCGTGGCGACCGCTTCCGGGACGCTCCGGTGGACTCCCCGGCGACGGACTCCCCGGCGACGGATGCTCCGGCAACGACGAAGGGCAAGGGCAAGGGCAGAGGCGACGCGACCTCCTCCGAACGGACCGACGCCGAGCGTGAACCCCTGTCGGAGGAACTGGCGACGCATCACATGATGAGCGCAGCACAGGAGTTCACCGACGCGTTGCTCGCCCTCGACCGTGCGCGAGAGGCGCTGGCGGTACTGGAGGAGCGGGAAGCGCACACCAGCGCGGGCAGGTCGGACCGGACCGTGCGGGAGATCGAGGCGGCGCGGCGGGCCGTGGCGGCGGCCGGACGGCGGGCCGTGGAGGCCGACCGCGTCATGGGCCTGGTGGAGAGCGTGGAACCGGCCACCTTCCCCACCCCCACCGAGGCGGAACTGCGCTCTCTGCCAAGGGCGTTGGGCGCCGGCCCGCTGGACCGTTTCCGCAGGTGGCTGGCCGAGTCCGCGCCCGCCCGCCAGGACGACACGGCGGGCGCGACGCCCCGTGCCGCCGCGCGGGAACCGGTCCCGGCCCGCCCCGAAGCCACCGGCGCGCACTTTCTGGAGCCCCTCCCGGAGTGGGCCGCCGCACCCGACGACGCGTCCGCGGCGGTGACGGGGAGCCGCCCGGCCGAGAACGAGCGGGCCGAGGACGCGCAGGCCGAGAACGAGCGGGCCGAGGACGCGCAGGCCCCCGACAGGCGGGCGGCGGACGCGCTGGCAGCGGTCGCCGTCGCCGAGGCACCGGCGCTGCCGGCCCCGCCCGCGCGCCTCACCGGGGGGATCCTCGGCGCCGGGGACGTGGTGCACAGCCTCGGTGCGGGGCCGCAGGACTTCACCCTCCGGATGGCGGACGCGCTCGCCGAGCCGCTGGGAACCGAGAACGCCGACCTCGCGCGGGACCAGATCGCCGAGCATCTGCAGACCGAGCACCTCGGGTCCTGGCTGTACGGACTCAGCAACGGCGAGACGCGGAACCTGACCATCGACACCCCCGGATGGCAGGGCCGTATCCCGCTGCGCGCGACACTGCTCAACGCCCGGACGACGGGCACCGTCGCCAAGTTCGAGTTCGAGCCCGGTGTCGAGTCCGGGTCGGGCGCGGCCGTGGCGTACGACGCCAACCGCGGCTGGAACGCCGGTGTCGCGGCGCGCGGTACGTTCCCGTTCGTCCGCCTGGACCTCGGTGCCACGTACGCGCGCGAGAGCGGCCAGGGCATGATCCACCAGGACATGAGCCGGCTGACCGCCCGCGGCAAGACGGTCTCCAAGGCTCTGACGGTCGCGGTGGACGTGCGCTTCGAGCTGGACCTGTCGCATCTGGTCCGGGGCGACGGCACGGCCCCGGACCGACCGCCGGCCGACCGAGCGGTCACGCTCCCGGCCACGCTCTCCACGCCGTACGCGGACTCGCCCTCCGTCCCGCAGGCCGGCGCCGCCCGTTCGGTGCCGTCGTACATGACCCGGATGCGGGCGCCGGGCCCCTTCGACCTGCTCGTGGACTCGTATCCCGTGGACGCGCAGGGCGGTCGCCGCGGCGGCGGGCTGGGCGCGATCCTGCGGCAGGCCCTGCCGCAGGCACCCGGCCACGCGCCCCGCGACGCGGCCATCGAGGTGTTCGGGAGCGCGCGGGAGGCCGACGAGGTGCTGGCCGCCCTCGAACAGCTGGTGCCGTTCACCGCGTTGCACCAGCAGCTGCGGACCCTGATGTGGGCCGGTCCGCTGATCGTCGACCTGCCGGACGGTCTCGGAAGGGTCGAGCTGGAGGCCGAACTGGGCGCCGCGAGGTTCGCCCACCACACGGAGAACGGCACCGAGTTCAACGTCGGCACGAGCACCGGCCAGTCCGTCCTGAACAGTTCCGTGCATGCCCGGTCGGCCAACCTCGCCGGAACCCTGCAGGGCAACCAGCTGGGCGACACCACGTCCTGGATCCTCCCGGGGATGGCGGAGCCGTCCGGGTTCAAGGCCCTCGTGGGCGCCAGCCGTACGGCCGCGAAGGAGGCCAACACACTCCAGGAGCAGTCCTCCACCACCGGCGCCACCGTCAAGGCGAAGGTGCCGAGTTCCGTGTTCGACACCACTGTGGTGCTGACCGCGCGGTTCCGGAACGCCGACGGCCGGACCGCCGAGGGACGCGCGCCGATGGGCGCCAGATTCGTCGTGCGGACGTCGGACACCGAAGCGGCCGTGGACGGCTCCCAGACATGGACCTCCTCGTGGCTGGAGAGCGGAACGGCACCGGACGAGCCCCGGAACTTCGTCCTGCCGACCTACCAGGTCGGTGAGGTCGTGCACCGTCCGGAACTCGAACTCTCCGACGACTCCGTGGTCCTCGCGCTGCTCGCCGGCGGCGGCGTCACCGTCCCGGAGCTGGCCCCGCTCCCGGACGCCTCCTCACCGCAGGCACAGGCGGCGGCGCCGCCGGGGGGAAACCTCGTCCGGGCCCGGTTGCAGGCTCTGGGCTCGGTGGTGGACGAGAGCTGGAGCCGCCACGAGGCGGCGATCCAGAACGCCTTCAGCTCCGAGCGGCTGGCGGCGAACCTCGCGTCGATGAGCCGGGGCGTGCTGCGGGGGCCTTCCTTCGACAGCGGCGCGGCCCACGGCAGGGCGCGCATCGTCTCGTCGGCGCGCGTGCGGAGCCTGGCCTACCTGAAGCTGGTCCCGGGCTCCGAGCTGAACGTGGTCAACGAGACCGGTTCCTCCTCCGCGGTCCGCAGCGGCTTCTCCACCCTCAACCAGGGCCAGGGTGCCGCGGGCGCGTCCTTCGGTTTCACGGCCGGCACGTCGTGGCAGCCGACGGCGGGCTGGGGACGGGGGAAGCGCGAGCGCGAATTCTTCCGTACGGCGCAGTCGGCCAAGGAGCTCGCCAACAGCAAGTTCAAGGAGGAGATGGCGCTCTACGCGGGCGAAGCGGTCTTCCGCTTCGGAGTGATCGGTGGCCAGGGGCGGCAGACGCGCGGCACGGCCACGAACGAGGGCGACGATGTCGTCGTGCCGTTCTTCGTGGCGATCCCGACCCGGCTGACCCGGCCCCACACGGTGGAGCGGGCCGGAGCACAGATCTTCCGCGCGCAGGTCGCCGCGCTCGCCGCGCCCGCCCGGATGGCCGCGCCCGCCCCGCCCGCCGGGGTGGCCGTGGCGGCCTCGGAGGGAGTTCCCGCGCGGGTTCCCGTCCCTGCGACGGAGCCCGCGCGGCAACCCGCGTCCGCGACGGACCCGGGACCCCCGCCGTCCGTGCGTGACCACTCCGTGCTGCCCGAGGACACGCAGATCCTCTCCCTGGGACGGAAGGGACAGAACATCACCACGACGGTGTTCCGCTCGCTCCGCGCCCAGTTGGGGGAGAGGGAGCTTGCCGAGGAGGAGGCGGCGTACGAGGTGCTGCTCAGCCCCGGCTTCCTGCGGCCCCGGCTCGTCTCCCTCTCCTCCGCCTCGGCACGCAATCTGCGCACGCCCGAGCCCGCGGACCCGCTTCCCGTGCATACCGCCACCGGCCGCCACTCACGGGTCGTGTTCACGAGCGTCGGGGCCCGGGATTTCGCCTTCGAGCGGACCGTGAAGTCGTTCGAGGCGGAGACAGGCACGGAGGAGAGCGCCGTCACCGGCCACGCCGAAGACACGATGCGGCGCACCACGCGCGTCCTCGACAGCGTGGTGACCGCGCCGTACACCACGGTCCAGAACACCGTCACCGCCAACCGGGACACCAGCCGCAGTACGGTCACGGACGCGGGCACCACCCTCGGGAGGAAGACCAAGGCCACGGAGTCCTACGGGGTGTTCAACGGCACCGTGCGCCTGCGGGGGCGCGTCGAGTACCGACGCGGTGACACCTGGGTGGCCCCGGCCGGCGTACGGCCGTTCACGGTGGACGTGCCCGTCCGCGCCGCCTTCCCCACCGCCCACCTGGTGAGGCCCACCGGGAGCCCGGCACCGGACACCGGAGGGGGAACCCGGAGGCCGTCGCGGAGCACGCTGTTCAGCCGCCGGCTCCGGGAGAGCGACGTCACCGGCCGGGTCCAGGTGCTGTTGCCCGAAGACGCCTCCGGCGGCCCGCTGGGCGGACTGGAGGCCCACGGCGTCGCGCTCTTCGGCCGCGCGCAGTGGGCCAGGAGCAGTGAGGTGCTGGCGCACAAGGTGCAGGCCACCGACCTGACCGCCGCCGCCCGGGGCGCCTTCGACGGCCAGCCGGTCATCATCACCTTCCCCGGCGGCCACGCGGAAGTGACGCTGATGCTGCGCGGGTCGACGGTGCCGGAACACGACCGCCAGGTCGACACCGTCGAGTTCAACATCGGCAACACGCGCGAGCACAACGAGGACAGCGTCGACGGCGACAACACGCAGTCCCGCGCCACCTCCACCTCCCAGCGCATGAGCGTGACCGGCAGGGCCGAGGCGGTGCCCGGCGTCGCCCCGCTCGGCACCCTCGCCTACCAGCGGACCAGGGGCCAGGAGAACGCGGAGTCCCGGCTGACCAACGTCGGCGCCGGGGGCGGTACCAAGAGCAAGACCAAGGGCTCCGTCTTCCGCGACGAGGTCGACCTCCTCCTCACGGTGCACCGCGACTTCGCCGGCTCCCAGGCCCGGTTCGCCGCGATGAAGCTGTTCGTCGCGGACACCTGGCGGTCCCGCGCCCTGCGGAAGAGGGTCGAGCGCCGGCAGGAACTGCTCGACGCCCTGACGACGGCCGCCACGGAGGAGCAGCAGGCGGTACCCGACCGTACGGAGGACGGCCGCACGACCAATGCCCGTACGGAGGATGCCCGTACGGAACCCGGCCGCACTGCCGCCGACGTGGTCACGGACGCCGCCGGGCCGGTCACGGACACCACCGGTTCGGCCACGTCCCCGTCGGCCGCCGTGCCGAAGCCCCCGGCCCCGTCGGCCGCCGTGCCGAAGCCCGCGCTGACCGACGCCGAGAAGTGGGCGATCCAGCGGGCCGGCCACTTCAAGGCGACGCTTCCGGGCCGGATGACCCACACCTCTCCCACCCGTACGACCGAACTCGTCGAATCCGCAGGGGCTCCCGCATCCGGGCAGGGGACGGAGCAGAACCCCCCGCCCCGGTGGATCAAGGCCCCGGCGCTCCGGGGGACCACGGTCCAGATGCGCTCACTGTCGTCCATCGAGAGTGTCCGTCGCCTGGTCGCCGGCCGGGGCGCGGAGCTCTACGACTCCTGGAACTCGCGCCACGGTGCCTCCTCCCGGACCCACGGCCAGTACGTGGTGGACAGGCTCAGCCGGCCCGCGCTGATGGCCTGGCTCAGCGACCGGCTGACGAACCCGGAGCGCACGGACGCGTTCGTCGTCTCCGTGGGGGGCGTGCCCGGCGGGGGCATCACCGTCCGCGTCGACACCCACTTCAAGGACGCGCTCACCTGCACCGGACTCGACAAGGAGGCGGAGACCGTCACCACGTCGGTCACGGGCAACCGCATCGATCTCTCGGGGAGCGCGTCCTCGGCGCACGCGGGCATGGCCGAGTTCGGTGCCGAGTTCGGATACCGGCCCGCTCTCGCGCGGGTGTCCGCCCGCGCCGGAGGAGGGTTTCGTACGCGCGGCACCGACCGCAGCAGGGAAGTCGGCCGCACCATCCTCAACAGCAAGACCCCGGTGCCCCACGCACTCTACGAGGGCCACGCCCTCCTGCAGTTCACCTTCCTGAGCGGCAACGAACCTCTGGAGAGGAGCAGTTACGGGGCGATCCCCTTCGAGCTGGCCGTGCCGCGCGACGAGCTGAATGCTCTGCCGGCCATCGGGGAGGAGGACGAGACGCTCCTTCAGGAACCGCCGGCTGCCCCGGGCGGGCGAGACGGCCAGGAGCGACCCGGCCGGCCCGAACCGTCCCTGTCCCCGGCGCCCGAACCGTCCCCGGCGCCGGTTCCTGAGCCGGCCCCGCGTCACGCGCCGAATCCCGCTCCTGTTCCTGCTTCCGCTTCCGCTCCTGTTCCTGCTCCTGCTCCTGCTCCTGCTCCTGTTCCTGTTCCTGCTCCTGCGGGGGACCGGGGCCCGACGGCTCCCGGTGACGCGCAGCCCCCGCCGCGCCCGCCCGGAGCCCGGCCCCGCCGCTCGTCCCTCCCGACCAGCGGGACCCGGGATCGCGGCCATCTCCGCCCCCGGCCCTCGCTGAGCGGTCTCCACCGCTTCGGTCAGGGCGACAGGGACAAGGGGGCGGACGGGACCCCGGAAAAGGGGAAGTGATCCCGTCCGCGCGGGCACGGTGCGGATGTACGGCGGTGCGCGCGGAGCCGTTCTCCTACGATCACGCCCGGGTCCCCGGTCACCCACGGCCGGTCGTCCACGGCCGTCCGCGCTCCCCGACCGAGAGAGGCTCGCACGTGGCACAGCAGGAGACGGACACCGGGCGCACCTCCCGGACCTTCCGGAATCCGGCGGGCGAGGAGGAGCGCGCCCGCGGCGTCCACCTCGCCCGGCATCTGCTGACGGGTGCCGTGGGGCTCTGCCTCCTGGTGCTGGTGACACCGTCGCTGTTGCTGGACGACTCCGACCGCCCGGGTCGCCCCGAAGCGGCCCGGACCGCCCCCACCGAGGACCGCGCGCCGATGGACCCCGGCCCTCCGGGCGACACCGGCGCGACACCCCCACCCCCCTCCCGGCCCGGACCGTCCCCCAGCACCCCGCCCGTCTCCGGCCCACCGGACGTCACCCCTCCCGCACCGAGCGCGCCCGAACCCGTCGCGGAGGCGTCCCCGGTGCGCCCGGCGGACGACCGGCCCGCCGCCGAGACCCCCGCCGCAGGATCCGGCCGGAGCGGCGCCCCCACCGCGACGCGGCGTGGGACGGATGGTGTGGTGCGTGGCACCAGCGTCCTGGAACCAGGACAGAACTGGTCCACCCCTCTGGTCGTCCTCGCCTTCCAGGGCGACGGGAACCTGGTGCTCTACGACCGGGTGGGCCGCCCGCTGTGGGCGTCCGGGACCGTGGGACAGGGCGCCAGGACGGTCTTCCAGGCCGACGGAAACCTGGTCGTCTACACGCGGGACATGCGGACCGCCTGGTCCTCGCGGACCGACGGCCACGAAGGCGCCGAACTGGTGCTGGGAGACGACGGCACCCTCCTCGTCCGCCAGGGCGGTACCCGGCTGTGGGCGGCGGACACCACCGCCCGGCATCCGTGACCGCGACCGCCGTACGCACCCCGACCGGAGGCCGTGCGCTCCCGCCCCGACCGCACGCCGCACCAAGCCACCCGAGCCGACCCCGTGGCGCACCGCACCACCCCACCCCACCCGAGCCGACCCCCGTGGCGCACCGCACCGCACCACCCGACCCGGCCGAGGGGCGGCACATCACGCCACCGGGCCGGGAGTTCGGGCAGTACCCGTGCCCGACCAGGCAGGACGCCCTTCGCCCGCTGGCCGCCCCGGTTCCGCCTTCCTATGTTGTCCCTACCTGGGGTCGTGCCCGCCGGACCCGCCGCGCGGACGGCACCCGGCACCGCACCCCACGGCGTCGCCGGACCACCCGGGCGCAACCACCGACCGCACCGGGTCCTCGCCCGCTGATTTGACGCGCATCGTTCAGACACGACACAGACGCCTGCCACCGGGCTGGAGATGGACCAGATGAACACCGTGGTTGTGAAACGCCCACCGCGCGTGTCGGGGCCCGAAGTGCCGGAGGACCGCATCGAACTGGCCGAGCCGCCCGTGCTCGGCGAACCCGCCGCGGCCGACCTCGGATCCGTCATGGTCGTCCTGCCGATGGGTATCGGCTTCGGTGCGATGGCGCTGATGTTCACCGTCGGCGGCTCCACTTCGACGTACATGATGTCCGGGATGATGGGCGTCGGCATGATCTCCATGGGCATGGGGCAGATCGGCCGCGCCGGGCTCGACCGCAAGCGGCGGATGCGCGCCGAACGCCGCGACTACCTGCGCTATCTCGCCCAGCTCCGGGTCCGGGCCCGAGCTGCCGCACGGGACCAACTGGGAGCGGCCGTCCGGGAGAACCCCCCGCCCGACCGGCTGTGGTCCTTCGTGCGCTCACCGCGGGTGTGGGAGCGCCGGGCGGCCCACGACGACTTCGCGAAGGTACGCATCGGGCTCGGCACCCGCCGCGCCGCCCTCGAACTCGTCCCTCCGGAGACCAAGCCGGTCGAGGACCTCGACCCGCTCGCCGCGATCTCGCTGCGCCGGTTCACCGCCGCCTTCCAGACCGTGCGGGGCATGCCGTTCCCGGTCGGCCTGCGCAGCTTCAGCAGTGTGGAGTGGGCCGGTGACGTCGAGGACGCGCTCGACTCGGTGCGCGCCGTGCTGGGGCAGCTCGTCGCCCTCCACTCGCCCGACGAGCTGCGAGTGGCCGTGCTGACCGACGAAGCGGGCCGGGAGGAGTGGGAGTGGGTGAAGTGGCTGCCCCACAACGCCCACCCGCGCGAGCGTGACGAGGCCGGCCCGTTGCGGCTCGTCGCCACCGACCACGCGGAGTTCACCGACCTCCTCGGCCCGGACGTCTTCGACCGGCCCGACCACGACCCGCAGGCCACCCCCAGCGCCGCCGAACCCTTCCTGGTCGTCGTCGCCCACCGCACCGCCATCCCCCCGGGCTCCCGGCTGCTCGGCGCCGGTCTGCGCAACACGGTCCTGCTCGACGTCACCGGCGCCATGCACGGCGGCAGCGGCGTCCTGCGGCTGACCACGGAGAACGGCCGGGTCTCCTTCCCCGTCGCGGACTCCACCGCCGAGGCCGACGCCGACGTGCTGAGCCGTACCGAGGCCGAGAACCTGGCCCGGCTGCTGGCCCCGATGCGTACCAGCGGCACCATCGACCTGACCGACAACCCCTTCGAGTCCGACTTCGGACTCACCACCCTGCTCGGCATCCGCGACCCGCGCACCTACGACGTGGCCGCCCACTGGCGCCGCCGCCTGGACCAGAGCACCCGGCTGCGGGTGCCCATCGGCGTCACCGAGGACGGAGAGGTCGTCGAACTCGACCTCAAGGAGTCCGCCCAGACCGGCATGGGACCGCACGGGCTGCTCATCGGCGCCACCGGCTCCGGCAAGAGCGAACTGCTGCGCACCCTCGTGATCGGGCTCGCCGTCACCCACTCCTCCGAGGTCCTCAACTTCGTGCTGGTGGACTTCAAGGGCGGTGCCACCTTCATGAACATGGAGCGGCTGCCCCACACCTCCGCGGTGATCACCAACCTCGCCGACGAACTGCCGCTGGTCGACCGCATGCAGGACTCCATCGACGGCGAACTCATCCGCCGTCAGGAGCTGTTGCGTGCGAGCGGCCACGCCTCCCTGTACGAGTACGAGAAGGCCCGGCTGGGCGGCGCCCCGCTTGCCCCGCTGCCCTCGCTGCTCGTCATCGTCGACGAGTTTTCCGAACTGCTCGCCGGAAAACCCGAGTTCACCGATCTCTTCGTGACCATCGGTCGGGTCGGCCGCAGTCTCGGCGTCCATCTCCTGCTCGCCTCCCAGCGGCTGGACGAAGGGCGCATCCACCGCGTCGAAGGACACCTCTCGTACCGGATCGCCCTGCGCACCTTCTCCTCCATGGAGTCGCGCAGCGTGATCGGGGTGGCCGGGGCCTACGAGCTGCCGTCCGTACCGGGCAACGGCTTCCTGCGGGTGGACACCACCAACCTGGTGCGGTTCAAGGCCGCCTACGTCTCCGGGCCCTGCCCCCAGAGCCCCACCGGCGAGGACACCGAACGGCCGGACCCGACGGCGGCCGGGGAGATCGTGCCGTTCGGCCTCGACCAGCGGCCCGCCGCCGCGCTGCCGCCCGACGAAGAGGAAGAGGCCGCCGTTCGGCCCCCCTCCGAACCCGACCGGCCGGCCGAGAGCGACGAGACCCTGCTGGACGTCCTCATCGAGCGGCTGGCGGAAGCCGGCCCCTCGGCCCGGCAGGTCTGGCTCCCGCCGCTCGCCGACCCGCCCAGCCTCGACCAACTCCTGCCCGGCATCGTCCCCGACCCCGTCCGCGGCATGACCGCCGCCGAGCCTTCGCTCCTGGGCCGCCTGCGCGTACCGCTCGGCATGGTCGACCGGCCCCACGAGCAGGTACGCGAACTGCTGGTGGCCGACCTCTCGGGCGCCGGCGGGCACGTCGGCGTGGCCGGCGCGCCGCAGACCGGCAAGTCCGCGCTGCTGCGCACCCTGATGATGGCGCTCGCCCTCACCCACACCCCGGAAGAGGTCCAGTTCTACTGCCTGGACTTCGGCGGCGGCGGCCTGGTCTCGATCGCCGGGCTCCCGCACGCCGGCTCCGTCGCCACCCGTCTGGAGCGCGACAAGGTACTGCGCACCGTCGAGGAGATCACCCAGCTCCTGGAGCGCCGCGAGCAGACCTTCACCACCCGCGGCGTGGAATCCATGGCCGCCTACCGGCACCTGCGCCGCACCGGCGAGATCGACGACCCCTACGGCGACGTCTTCCTCGTGGTCGACGGGTGGGGGACGCTGCGCCAGGACTACGACGAACTCGACGACCGCATCACGACGCTCGCGGCGCGCGGCCTGTCGTTCGGCATCCACCTGGTGGTCTCCGCCGTGCGCTGGTCGGAGATCCGGCCCCGGCTGCGCGACCTGCTCGGCACCCGGCTCGAACTGCGGCTCGGCGACCCGATGGAGTCCGAGCTCGGCGCCCGCCAGGCCGCGGGCGTCCCGCAGCACCCCGGTCGCGGGCTCACCAGCTCCGGGCACCACTTCCTGTCGGCCCTGCCCCGCCTGGACAGCTCCTGCGCCACGGACGACCTCACCGCGGCCACCAAGGTCGCCGCCGCGGAGATCGGAACCTTCTGGACCGGCCGCACCGCACCCGGCGTCCGGCTGCTGCCCAGCAGGCTGCCCGTCGGCAGGCTGCCCGCCGCCGAGGGAGACCTGCGGGTCAGCATCGGCTGGGACGAACAGCGCCTGCGGCCGGTGTGGCACGACTTCTCCGCCACCTCCCACCTGATGGTCTTCGGCGACGGCGAGACCGGCAAGACCAACCTGCTGCGCCTGATGGCCCGCGCCATCACCTCACGGTTCCGCCCGGAGGAGGCCCGTATCCTCCTCGGCGACCCCGACCGGGGACTCCTGTCGGCGGTCCCCGAGGAGTACCGCGTCGGTTACGCCGTCGACAGTCAGGGTCTGAAGGAACTCGCCGCCAGCACCGTGGTGTCGATGAGCAAACGGCTGCCCGGCAGCGACGTCACCCCGGAACAACTGGCCCGGCGGGACTGGTGGCAGGGGCCGCGGCTCTTCCTCCTCCTCGACGACTACGACATGTTCGTCAGCAGCTCCCTCGACAGCCCCACCGCACCCCTGGTGCCCCTGCTCGCCCAGGGCGCCAACATCGGGATGCACCTGGTCCTCGCCCGGTCCACCAGCGGCGCGATGCGCGCCATGATGGACCCGCTGCTGCGCAGGCTGTGGGAGCTGGGCAACCCGGCGCTGCTGCTCTCCTACCCGAAGGAGGAGGGCAAGTTCATCGGCGAGGCCAAGCCCCGCACCCTCGTCCCAGGCCGCGCCCAACTGGTCACCCGGCGCGGTGTCCGGCTCGTCCAGACCGGTCTGGTGGACCAGGAGTGACCGGGGCGGCGCCCCCTTCGACCCCCGCAGCCCGGCCGTCCCACACAGGAGCGCCATGAGCACCACCTCCGGCATCATGTCCGACCCCGACTCCACCACCGTCTGCCGGATCACTGTCGACGGACCCGGGCGCAGCGCCGACCTCGGCGTCCCGTTCACCGTCACGGTCGGCGCCCTGCTGCCCGTCCTGGTCGACCGGCTCCGCGCGGACGACGACCCCGACGACGCCGGATACGTGCTGCAACGCCTGGGCGGCGAGCCGCTCGACCCGGCCGCCACGGCCGGGTCGCTCGGTCTGCGCGACGGCGAGACCCTGTCCCTGCGCCGCGCCGACGACGTCCTCCCGCCGATGTTCTTCGACGACCTGGCGGACGGGGTGGCGGCGGTCGTCGGCGCGCGGCCCGACCGCTGGCGGCCCGAGCTGACGCGGCGTCTGTTCGTCGGACTCGGCTGTCTGACCCTGGCGGTGCTCGCCGCGTTCGTGCTCTCCGCGTCCGCGCTCCCCGCCGGCTCGGGCCGGGAGGTCACCGTCGAGTGCGGCGTGATCGCCGTGCTCCTGCTGGCGGGCTGCGCGGTCGTCAGCCGGTCCTCGGCGGCCGACCCCGCGACCGTCCTGGTCACCGGAGTGGCCGGCTGGGTCTTCGCCGCCCTCGCCGGATGCGCGCCCCGGGGAGACGGGCGGGTGCTGTCCTTGCCCGGCCGGCACGAACTGCTGCTCGGCGGGGCCTGCGCCGTCGCCGCGTCACTCGTCCTGTTCTTCGCCGGACGGGTGCCGGTCAAGGTCTTCGGAGCCCTGCTCGTCGCCGCGCTCGGCGCCGAGATCGGCTCCTGCCTCTCGATCAGCCTCGACTGGGACGCCACCACCTCCGCCACGGTGGTCGCGGTCACGATGTTCGTGCTCAGCGCGATCGCCCCGCGCGTCGTCCTCCGCCTGGCCGGACTGCGCGTACCCCAACTGCCGCGCAACGCGGACGAACTGCAGGAGGACGTCGAGCCGCGCTCCCGGCAGGACGTCGAACGACGGGTCGCCGCCGCCGACACCTGTCTCACCCTCTTCACCGTCGGAGCCTCGGTGGTCTACGCGGTGGACCTGGTCCTGCTGACCCGCCGCGACACCTGGTTCGAGTGGCTGCTCGCCCTCGCCCTGGCCGGCGCCGTGGCCCTGCGGTCCCGGGGCGTCACCGAGACCGGGCAGCGGGTGGCGCTCGCGCTGGCAGGCACACTGGGGCTGACCCTGGCCGTGATCCGGCTCCTCGACGACGGCGGCACCGCGGCGCGTGCGAGCCGCGGGGTCATCCTGCTGGCCGCCGCCGCGCTGCTGCTCCTGGCCGCCCGACGGCTGCCCTCCGTACGTCTGTTGCCGATCTGGGGCCACACCGCCGACATCCTGGAGATGGTCACCGCGATCGCCCTGGTGCCCCTGCTGCTGCAGCACCTCCACGTCTACTGGTACTTCCGGTCCCTGGCCGGCTGAGAGGAACCCGTGCAAAGCCGCCGCGACCACGTCCACGCGTACCAGTTCGCCACCGGCCGGCTGGCCGCCGCCCTGGTGACCGGAGAGCCGGCGACCGGCGAGCCACCGGCCCGGCGCAGCGTCGTCGGTACGGTCATCGGGACGGTCCTCGCCCTGCTCGCCTGCGCCGGGTTCGCCGTCTACGGGCTGATCGAACCGGGCGGGAACACCGCCTGGGCCCAGCCGAACGCCATCGTCGTGGAGAAGGAGACCGGCACCCGCTTCCTCTACCTGGACGGCGTCCTGCACCCGGTGGCGAACTACGCCTCCGCGCTGCTCGGCGCGTCCGGCTCCCGGGCCGGAACCGACGTGCGGACCGTCTCCCGCAACTCCCTGGGCGATACGCCGCGCGGGAACGAGGTCGGGATCCCCGGGGCGCCGGACTCCGTACCCTCCGGCCCGGCACTGCTCACGGGCGCCTGGTCCCGGTGCCTGACCCCCGGCCGGTCCGGCGGCGAGGCACTCGACTTCGCCCCCTCCGACGCCACCGCCCCCACCCGCGCCGCGACCGGCCACCGCATCCTGCTGAACGACGGGGACGGCACCGCGTACCTGCTCTGGAACGGCACCCGGTACGCGCTCGGCGGCCGTTCCGCGCTGGTGGCGATGGAGCTCGACGGCCAGGACCCGCTCACCGTCCCGGACTCCTGGCTGCCGGCCCTGCCCTCGGGCCCCGTGCTCGACGCCGCCCCGGTCCCCGACCGCGGCGAGCCGGGCCCCCGCATCGGTGGCCGGGCCACCACGGTCGGCCAGGTCTTCACCACCGGCGCCGACGGCACCGGCCCCGCCCAGTACTACGTCCTGCGCGGCGACGGACTGGCCCCGGTGAACCGCACCGAATACCAGCTGATGGCCACCGGATCGGGGCAGGGCTCGCCCCGCCGGGTGAGCCGCGCCGACGTCGCCGCCGCCCCCGGCTCCCTGGACCGCACGCTGCTGCACCGGCTGCCCGACTTCCTCTCCGGCCCCGTCGCCCGGCCCGGCGAGGAGACCGTCTGCCTGCGCCAACGGGCCGCGGGAGAAACGGTGCACACCACGGTGACCTGGGAGCGGACACTCCCCGCCGGGGCGGGACCGGTCCATGTACCGGTCGGAACAGGGCTGCTGGTGCGGGATCCGGCCGCCTCGGCCCGGACCGCCACGCCCCCGACCTACCTCGTGACCGACCTGGGCCTGAAGTACCCGACGGCGGACACGGCCACCCTGTCCGCCCTCGGGTACGGCACCGGCCAGGCACGCCCCGTCCCCCGAGCCGTACTCGACCTGCTGCCCACCGGTCCCACGCTCTCCCGCGCGGCTGCCCTCGCCGCCGTGACCACGCGCCCGGCGCCCACCGCTTCCCCTTCACCCGCCGCCTCGAAGGGCCCCTGAGATGGCGCTCGGCCTGAAGAACCGGCGGACCGGGGAGGCACCGGAACTGGACAGCCACCGGACCGGCCACGTCCTGCTGGTGCACGCCCGGGGCGCCCTGGACGAGCGGGCACTCGCCTTCGCCGGCGGACTGCCCGAAGACCCCGGACACCACCTCGTGGTCCTGGACCTGCCGGCCGGCTTCACCGACGCCGGCTGGCCCCGCCTCGCCCGCCTCCTCGCCCGGCGCGCCGGCGACTACCGGCTCGTCTTCGGCCGCCGCCCGACCGGCGGTGTGCTGCCCCTCGGGCAGTGGCTGGCCGACCGGCTCGACCGCACGGTGCTGGTCGCCGACGGCGCGGTGACCCCGGCGGCCGGAGGCGTCCTCTACGTCCCCGTCGACAGCGGCTCCGGCTGGGTACGGCTCCGACCGAACCGGCCCGGCCGACCGGAGTCCCGCCGCTTCCCCAAACCCGTCTGGGAGTTCTCCGTCGCCGACCAGCCCTGGCACACCAGCGACCACGCGGTGGCCGACCCGCTGGCGAGCGGAGTGTGGCTGCACCCGGTGGAACCGGAGACCCGGATCCCCGCCCACCGCGCCCGGCTCGAAGCCCGACTGGCGTGCGGGCGCGACCTGCTCACCGTCGTCCTGGGCTGCCCCGGAACACCTGCGCTGGGGCTCGACGACGTCTCCCGCTTCTGGGCGTCGGTGCTGCCCGGCGCCCGCCCCCAGGTGCGGTTCTTCCCGTACGGGCCGCTCGCCGCGCCGGGGGAGGGCCCGCCCGGCCAGGCACTGGCCGACCGCCTCGACTCCCCGGTGGTGCTCTACAACGGCATGCCGGTCGGGCGCGCCCTCTGGGAGACCCCGCAGGTCCACACCGTCGACACGGACGGCACACTCGGCTTCGCCGCCTTCGCGAAGGAACTGCGCTACCTCCCGGCACGGATGACCGGAGGACAGCCGGCCGCACCCGCCGTGCTCAGCCACCGCCCGGTGGTGGACGGCATCCCGCAGATCGCCCCCGGCGTCTACCGCTACGCCCCCGACGCGGTCCTGGAAGTGATACCCGGCGGTCTGTGGATGCGCCCCCCGGAGGAGCCGGCGGAGGCCACCGCCGTCCGCTCGGCCCCCGCCGACCCCCGGCACTTCCACCTCGTCCACGGCACGATGGCACGGGCTGGTACACGCATGCGGGAACTCGCGGAGAACCTGCTCGACCGGATGGACCCGGTGACCCGGGGGCTCGCCCGGCTGATGCCGGCGAACCGGATGGTCCAGGAGAGCAGCCCGCTCCGGCTGCCCACGGCACTCGCCGCCGCCCCACCCCCGGAGACCCGGGCGCAGCCGCTCGCGCCGTCGGCGCCCCCGGTCGTCTCCGAGTCGCCCGTGGCGTCGGATTCCCCGGTCGTCTTCGAGTCGCCGGTGACGTCGGAGTCCTACAGCGCGGCGGAGTTGTACGCGACCGCCGTGCCGACCGCCGTCCCGGGCCCCCGGACACGCGTGACAGGCGTGGTCGTCCCCGCCCCGGCAGCTCCGCCGGAGGGAGCCGCGCCCGCCCCGCCCGTGACCGGGGCCCCGGCCACGGCAGGTCCCGCCGCCCCTGTGCCGGAGACCGCCGCCGCCCCTGCGCCCGGGAGCGCCGCCGCCCCTCCGGCCGGGCTCCTCCCCGCTCCCGTTCCCGCTTCCGTACCGGCGCCGCAGGCAGCGGCGCCCGGCGCGCTGTGGGAGATGACGGCAGCCGCCGCCGAGGAGGCCCCGGCGCCGGAGACGCGTGCCCCGGACGCCTTTCCCCCGGCAGGCACGGCGGCCGAGCCGGCAGTTCGCCCCGCCACCCCGGACCCCTCGGACCCCTCGAACTCCTCGGTCCCTCCGGACGCCGCGCATGCGCCGGACACCCCGGCACCACCGTCCGGCGGTCCGCCTCCGGCCCCGTTCCTGCCGTCGCTGAGGCTGGTCTCCGCGCCCGGCGGCGCACCGGCCCCCGTACCGGCGAGCCCGCCCGGCGCCGCCGCCGAGCGCACCGCCGGACCCCCCGGCCCCCAGCCGCCCCCTCCCGCACCGGAGCCGGAAAGGACACCGCCGTCCCCCGCCCCCGCCGGTCGCGCGGTGGCGGACCCGACCGGCCGGCCGCGTCCGCAACCGGTGCCGGCGCCGGCCGCCTGCGCGCTGCCGCCCGCCAAGGGCATCGCCCGGGAACGCGCGTGGCTGCGCGGAGCCTTCCGGCAGCAGTACGACGACGTCGGCGGCGCGGTCGCCCGGGTCCTGTCCCAGTCGCCCGGCCTGCGGGGCACCGACCGGACCTCTACCGAGGACGTCCTCACCGACCTGGTGGCGGCCCGGCTCTACCTGCGCGGCGACGGAGCCCTGCTCGACGACGCCGTCCGCGGCGCCACCGTGGGGCCGCACGTGCCCCTGGCCCGCTGCGTCACCTCGGGCCTGCGCCGACTGCCCTCCTACCGGGGCGCCACCCTGATGCGCGCCGCCCTGAGCGAGGCCGAGTGGGCCTGGTACGCGGGGCGCCGGCTGGTCACCGAATGGGGCTTCGGCTGGGCCCTGACCTCCGCCGCCCCCGGACTGCCGGGCGACACCGACGTGCTGGTCTGGTCGACGACCGCGCGCCGCACCGCGCTGCTCGACCCGGAACCCGCGGACCGGGTGCTCTTCCTCCCCGGCACCGGTTTCAAAGTCCTGGCCACCCGGGACGGAGAGCGCCGCACCGTACTGCTGCGGGAACTCTCCGCCTCCGAGATCGACGCCGAGGGCAGGGTCGACGTCGGACGGACCCCCCTGGACGAGATCGCCCTGTCCGGACTCGACCTGGCCGGCCGGACCTGGCGGGCCGCCGAACCGGAAGCCGTGCCGGCCCTGCCCGACGCGGTCCGGGGCAGGTTCGGGGTCCCCCCGGGGCTGATCGTCGGCTCCGGTCCCGCCGCCCCGAAACCACTCCCGGAAAGAGGATGACGACATGAGCCGGCAGATCCTGCTGGTCTCCCAGGACGGGACCGCCCCCTACCGCACGATCGGCGCGGCCCTGGCCGCGGCCACCGACGGCGCGCTGATCACCATCGCGGCGGGCACCTATCAGGAAACCCTCGTCGTGAACCGGGTCGTCACCCTCGCCGCCGGAGCCACCGGCGTGCGGATCGACGGAGGCGGCGCCGGTGCCGTGGTGATCGACGCCGAAGCGGCCCGGCTGTCCGGCCTCGTCCTGGAAGGCGGCAGCGAGCAGACCCCGGTCGTGGAGGTGCGCCGCGGCGAGGCCGCACTGGAGGAGTGCACGGTCTCCGGCAACGCGTGGGCGGGGATCCTCGTCTGGCACCGGGGCACCCTCATCGCCCGTTCCTGCCGGGTCACGGGCCCCGCCGGGGCCGGGATCGTGGTCACCTCGACCGGCGCCAACGTCATCGAGGGCACCCTGGTCGGCCGGACGCTCTCGTCCGCGATCGTGGTCGCCGAACGCGGCCGGCTGACGGTCCGTGACTGCCGGATCGACGAGGCCGGAGGCAACGGCGTCTGCGTCAACGGCCAGGCCCACGGCATCGTCGAGGACACCCGTATCACCGGCAGCGGCCAGCCGGCCGCGGTGGCCGAGCAGAACGGCCGCCTCGAACTCACCAGGGTCACCGTCTCCGGCAGCGCCGGTCTCGACGCCTATCTGACGAGCGGCGCCGAAACCACCCTGACCGACTGCTCCTTCACCGGTTCCGGCGGCGAGTCCGTGCTCGTCGCCGGAGGCGCGGCTCCCACCCTGCGCGGCTGCTCCCTGTCCGGCGCCGCCCGCGACGGGCTGCGGATCACCGAGAAGTCGAGCCCGCTCCTCGAAGACTGCGAGATCTCCGGGACGCCGGTCGGCGTGCTGGTGGACGCGGGCGGCAGGCCGGTGCTGCGCGGTCTGACGGTACGCGGAACGGATCGCGGCCTGCTGGCCGTCGACGGGGCCGTCGTCCGGGGCGAGCGGCTGACGGTGGCCGCGGGCTTTGCCGGCGTCCTCGCCAAGGGCGGGGCGGAGATCCACCTGCGCGACGCGGAGGTGTCGACGGAAGGCCGGGGCGCCGCCGTCGAGCTGGCCGAGGGCGCCACCGGCCGCCTCCACGAAGTTCGGGTGCGTGCCGCGGACGGTCCCGGCCTCGCGCTCACCGGGGCGTCGGCCGTCGTCGAGTCCTGCGTGGTGGCGGACTCCGGGATGTCCGTCGGAGCCGACGCGCACCTCGAACTGAAGGACACCGAGGCGGGCGGATCGGACACGGACGGCATCCGGGTGGCCGGCGGAGGCAGCCTCACCGCCGTGGGCTGCCGGATGCACGGGGCCCGCGGGCACGGGGTGCACCTCCAGTCGACCTCCCGCGCCGAGCTGGACCACTGCGTGGTGTTCGACAACGCGGGGGACGGCGTCCGCGTCAACACCGAGGAACCGGTACGCGTCCAGAGCTGCGAGATCCGGGACAACGGGGGGCAGGCGCTGCACCGGATGCGGTCCGACGCGCGGCTCACCGTCGTCGACCTGACCGGTACGGAGGACCTCACCGGCCCCGGGGACGTCCCCGGGGCCGGGGACGCGGACGGGGAACACACCGGGGAGCTCCCCGCGCGGGCACCGGGGGCGCGGGAGCAGGACGGCTCCGGTGCGCGGTCGCGCGCCCGGCACACCGGCACGGGGCCGCTGGCCGAGATGGACGCGCTGGTCGGGCTGGAGAGCGTCAAACAGGAGGTCACCGGGCTCATCAACCTGAACAAGATGACCCGCCGCCGCGAGGAGATGGGCCTGCCCATGCCTCCGATGAGCCGCCACCTGGTGTTCGCCGGGCCGCCCGGCACCGGCAAGACGACCGTCGCCCGGCTGTACGGAGCGGTCCTCGCGGAGCTCGGCATCCTCAGCAAGGGCCATATCGTGGAGGTCTCGCGCGCCGACCTGGTCGCGCAGATCATCGGCGGCACCGCCATCAAGACCACCGAGGTCGTCAACCGGGCGCTCGGCGGCGTGCTGTTCATCGACGAGGCGTACACCCTGACCAACCAGTCCCGGGGCACCGGCCCGGACTTCGGGCAGGAGGCCGTCGAGACCCTGATGAAACTGATGGAGGACCACCGGGACGAGATCGTCGTCATCGTCGCGGGCTACTCCGCGCAGATGGACCAGTTCCTGGCCTCCAACCCGGGCATGGCGTCCCGTTTCTCCCGGACGGTGGAGTTCCCCAACTACACGGTGGACGAACTGGTCACCATCGTCCGCGGGTTGTGCGGCAAGCACTACTACGAGCTGACGGACGACGCGCTGGCGGCGGTGGCCGGCTATTTCGAACGCACCCCGAAGGGACCGACCTTCGGCAACGGCCGGGTCGCCCGCCAGCTCTTCGAGACGATGATCAGCAAGCAGGCGTCGCGTCTGGCCATGTCTCCGCCGGGCAGGGACTCCGAGCTGAGCCGGCTCACCGGGGCGGACGTGGAGACCGTGCCCGAACCGGACCCGCCGGTCCGGGCGGAGGCCCCCGCCGAGTCCGCCGTACAGTCCCCGGCGGACTCGGCGCCGACGAGCACCGCGCCGACGAGCACCGCGCTCGCCAGGATCTCCGCCCTCGTCGGGCTCGACGAGGTGCGCCGGGCGCTGGAGTCCGGTCTCTCCGCGCTGGCCACCGCGCACCGGGCCGGCACGGTGACGGCCGGGGCGGCCAACCTGGTCCTCGCGGGAGTCGAGGGCAGCGGACGCGACGCCGTCGCGGTGCTCTACGCGAAGGCCCTCGCCGAACTCGGCGTCCTCCCCGCCGGTGCCGTGCACCGGGCCCAGCTCTCCGCCATGCCCGCCCGCTGGCCCGGCCAGGCGCAGGCGTACGTCGCGGGGCTCTTCGACGAGGCGGCCGGGGGACTGCTGCTGCTGGAGATCGACCAGCACTACGTCGAGCGGCCGGCCGAGGAGCGGACCGCCCTCGTCACGGCGCTCGCCGCCCGTATCCCGGACCGTCCCGGCACGGCCGTCGCGCTGTCCGCCGATCCGGAACTGCTCGGCGGTCTGCTGGCCGGGCCGGAAGGGCGCCGGCTCGCGGCTTGTTTCGCGGGACGGCTGGATTTCGCGCCGTATACGGCCGAGGAGCTGGCGCGGCTCGCGGTGCGGCGGCTGACGGCTCTCGGCTTCGACGTGGCGGACGAGGTCGGAGGCCTCCTGGCGGAGCGGTTCTCCCGGACTCCGCCCGCGGGCGGGGCGTTCGGTGCCCACCTGAGCGCCGAACAGGTGGCCGACGCCGCCGTGTCCCGGACGATCGGCCCCCCGGACGTCCCCGGTACGCCCGAGAGCCTGCCGCCGTCCTCGGAGACGGACGGGGCGGACGGGGCGGACGGGACGGTCGCGGTGGCTGTGGCGTAACCGGGCGTTCGCCTCCGGGTCACAGGGGCAGGGGGCGTGTCACACCGGGCAGCGCGGGGCGGTTGAGCTGTCACCACCTCAAAGGTGCGGGCAGGATAACCACCACGGAGCGAAAGCTCCATCAATCACACCAAATCGTGCGGAGGTTCCGTAATGGCCACAGGTTCCGGACTTGAGGCTTTCGACAGCGAGGGCATGCAGAAGTCGGGCCAGGTTCACCTGTCGACTCTGGAGAGCCACCGCGCGTCGTCCGACAGGATGCAGGCCCTGACGGCGGAGGCGGAGGCCGGCTGGACGGGAGAGGCCGGCGCCAACTTCGCCAACGCGATGACCGCCTGGCTGGCGAACTACAAGATCGTGGGCAGCGTGCTCGACCAGATGCACGAACGCATCGTGGCGAACCACTCGGCCCTGGCGAGCACGCACGAGGCGACCACCCAGGCCACCGCGCGCGTCGGAGCGACCATGGCGGAGCCCATCGGGCTCACCGGCTTCTGAAGCGTGTCCTGAAAGTCCCACCCGTCCGCCGGCGTCGGGCGCGTACCCCCGCCGCGCCGCCGGGGTCGCCCCGCCCCCTGTGGTACCGGGACGACCCTCCGCCCATGCGATCGCACACACCCGACGCCACCGGGCCCGCCCTCCGGGTGGACGGCGCCGCTTCCGGAACGCGCTTCGGGCACAGGCCGCACCTCACCACGCACTCACTCGAAAGTGGAGGAAAACCATGTCGACTTACATGATCAACTGGGCTGCCGTCAACGAGGTGCTCGACCAGCTGACGACCGTTCAGACGGAGATCGAGACCCTGAACGAGCAGTTCGCCTCGGGCAACACCGCTGCCCTCGCCGGCTGGGACAGCACCGTCAAGGAGCTGTTCGACGCCAACAAGGCCCAGTGGAACCAGGCCACCGCCAACATGGGGGCGCTGGCCCAGCAGGCCCAGAGCGCCGCGGCCTCCTGCCGTGACGACTACGTCTCCGCCGTCCAGTACGGCACCCAGCTCTGGAGCAAGTGACCATGCCGCCCGAACCGGATACGGCGGATCCCCAGGCGTGGGACCCGACGAGCGTGCACAGCCCGGCCACCGTCTCCGGGCCGGTGACCGGCGGTACGCCGGACCCGCCGCACGTACCCAGGAGCGGCGGGAGCTCGGGCCCGGAGGTCGTCGACACCGCGTCCCTGGACCTGTTCGCGAAGAACATCGAGCTCCTCGTACCGATGGTCGTCGCGGCGCGTGACCGCATCCAGGCGATGGCCACGGTGCAGCCGGGCGCCTTCTTCGACGCCTACCAGCTACGGACCGCGACCTCGGGGGCCAACGGTGGCGAGGGCCTGCAGGGGCGCTACTACAAGGTCTTGTACGACCTGGCAGAGGGCCTCGCGGACATCGCCGACGGCGCGAAGCTGATGAGCAAGAAGTACGCCTCCACCGAGGAACTCAACAAGATGAAGACGAAAGAGCTCAACGAGCTCTTCTCCGACGCGTCGTCCGACTTCACGCAGCTGGCGAGCGACAGCGGGCTCACCGTCAACCAGCCCGCCACGACGAAGACCCCGACCACCACCACGTAGATCCGTCGGGCGGGCGGTCACCACCCCTGAACAACAGCGATCCACCGGAAGTCCGGGTCGTGGAACGCACGGCCGTCGGCTCCGCCGGACACCCCGGGGAGCCGGCGGCCGTGCGCGCTCCGCGGACCCGGCGTCCGGCACCCAGCAACCGTCGAAGCGGCGTCCCGGCGGTCGAGGCTTCGGACGAGAGCGCAGGCACATGCCCGACGACTACAACACCTCCGGATTCCAGCAGGACGACAGCGGGATCTACGGCGACACCAAGAACCAGGGCTCCAGGTCCGACTACGACAGCTGGGACTGGAAGCAGATCATGGCCGCCGTCACCGGTGGCTCGAACATGACCCCCGGCGCCGGCGGGGAAGCCCGGGCGTCCTCGGTGTCCAACCCGCAGACCCTGATGACGGCGGCCAACGAGTTCCAGTACGTGCAGGAGGTCATGGAGATGGTCGGCAAGAGCCTTGCCGACCAGGCCAAGGCGCTGGCGGGCGGGAAGGGCGCGCCGTGGCAGGGCGCCGCGGCGGACGCCTTCGCGGACACCATGACGACCTTCTCCAGGGAAGTCCTCGCCAACGCCGCCGCCCTCGGCGGTGGTTCCACCGGCACCCCGGTGGGCCCGAGCCTCGTCCACGGCGCCAACTCCCTCGCTTTCGCCCAGGCCCAGATCCACGCCATCGACACCTGGTACGCCAACGAAGCGATCAAGGTGGGCGTCGTCCCCATGGCGAACGGCCTCATCCCGGTCAGCCAGCGTCCGGACATCGTCGAGATGATGACCAACGACATGCGGTCCGTGCTGAAGTCCCTCGCGAACAACTACTCGACCGTCACGCAGTCCCTGAACAACGTGAAGCCCAAAGCCGTCACACCGGCCACCAGCGACCCGGCGAGCACGGGCGACGGCAAGAACGACGACCAGGACCTCGACCAGTACAAGGGCGGCGGCCAGAACGGCATCAAGTCGCCCGACCTGAACACCGGCACCGGCGGCGGTTCCGGGGGAGGCACCGGAGGAGGCGTCAACTCTCCTGAACTCTCGACCCTCGGCGGCGGTAGCGGCGGCACCGCGAGCCCGTACACGGGCGGCACCGCGAGCCCGTACACGGGCGGCACCGCCTCCCCGGACCCGGCCACCGGTTCGGGCGGCGGGATCACCGCGCCCGACCTGGCGACGCTGGGGACCGGAGACGGTACGGGCACGGGCGGTACGGCGAATCCGTACACCGGAGGCGTGGCCGCCCCGGACCTGGCCACGGGCGGGAGCGGAACCGGTTCGCCCGACCTGGCGACGCCGGGCACCGGGGACGGCACGGGCACCGGGGGCAGCGCGGACCCGTACACGGGCGGCACCGGACTGCCCGAGCCGGGTGCCGGCTCCACCGTCGACCCCTACACCGGAACGTCGAACCCCGGAGCGTTGAACCCCGCCCTGGACGGCGTACTCAATCCGTCGACCGGCACGGCGGGTACCGGCACCCCGGCCGCCTTCCCCCTCGGCGGGCTGGGCGGCATACCCTCGGCGTCCACCGGCACCCCGGGCTCCTCCGGCTCCGGCCAGAACCTGAGCGAGCTGCCGAACGCCTGGACGGGCGGTTCCACGACACCGGACCTGCCCGGAGTCACACCCGCGGGCCTCCCGGACACGGGCACGGGAGCGGCCGGACTGCCGGACGGCCTCGCTCCCTCCGCGATGCCCGTATCCGGCCTCGTCTCCGCGCCCGGCCTGTCGGCCGACGGCGCGGGGGCGTCCGGTATGCCGATGATGCCGATGTCCCCGGGTGCGGCGGCGGGTGCGGCCGGGGCGGGTTCGGGTGCGGAGCGTCCGGACGCGGCGGGTCTGCTGGGCGGCGAGGGCGTGGTGCCGTGGGCGTCGCCGGGCGGGCTGGACGATGTCGCGCCGGTGGCGGGTGCTGCCGCGGGTGGTGCGGAGTTGGGCGGTGTTCCTGCGGCGTTCGAGGGTGTCCCGGCGGCGGGTGTGCCGTTGGCCGGTTCCGAGGCGGCTGGTCTGCCGGGGGACGGGGTGGGGGCGTCCGGTATGCCGATGATGCCGATGTCCCCGGGTGCGGCGGCGGGTGCGGCCGGGGCGGGTTCGGGTGCGGAGCGTCCGGACGCGGCGGGTCTGCTGGGCGGCGAGGGCGTGGTGCCGTGGACGGAGGAAGGTGTTCCGGGGACGGCGGGCGAACTCCCCGCCGCCGGTGCGCCGTCCGGCGGCGCGGGCCTGACCGGGCCCGGTGTCGCCGCGCCCACGGCGGAGGGCCCGTCCACCGCGGCCGAAACCGGCACCCCCCTGATGCCGATGATGCCCGGCGCGCCCATCGCGGGCGCGGGGACGAGGGGCACCACGGAAGGCGAACGGCCGGACAGTGCAGGGCTGTTGGGCGGCCCGGGCGCCTCGTGGCTGCCCCACCCCCCGGAGCACACCGGCGAGGTGGCCTCCGGGGGCGCGGCGACCGGCGGTGCCGTCCTGCACGGGCTGACGGAGCAGGGCACCCCCGCGCCCCCTGCGGCGACGGCCGACGACGTCACCTCGGCCGGAGCGCCCGCCCCGGCCCCGGGGGCTCCCGCGCCTGCGGCCGGCGCGGACGGTGGCCCCGGGGAAGGGGGCGCGGCAGGCGGCACGCCCCTGATCCCCGGGGTTCCCCTGGGCGTCCCGGGGGCGGCGGGCGGACCCGGCGCGCCCTCCGCCGCGCCGGGTCCGGGACGCGGCGGCCAAGGCCGACCGGCCCCCGCCGGAACCGCGGCGGCGGAGGCCGGCGGCGCCGGAGAGGAGTCCGCGGCGCCCGCCCCCCTGCCGGGCGACCTCCTGGCGGTCACCCCCTTGCCGGAGGACCTCCTGAGCACCGCCCCCCTGCCGGGCGACCTCCTGGCACCCGCCCCGCCGCCGGAGGACCGGATCGCCGTCGTCGTACCCGAAGGGGACACCGACGACGTCTCGGCCTGGGACGTGGCCGCCGCAGGCTTCAGCCCGCTGCTGCTCGCGCTCGCGGGCCGGGGAGCGGCGGCGGACAGCGGCGACGACGTCGGCACCTCCCGTTACACCGTCGCCGATCCGGCGGTGTGGGACGCCGGGGGGAGCGCCGCACAGCTGGCCGAGCACACGGTCGCACCCGCCCCGGACGCTCCGGCGACCGGGTACGAGGGTCCGGAACTCACCACGTGGCGGCCCGCCCAGAGGCCCGCCCCCGCCGCGGGGACCGTCCCGTTCGCGGGGGCGGGGGAACCGCCGCGGTCCGGGGACGGCGGCGATCCGGGGGACCGGCCCGCCGAATCCGACAAGGGCCCCGAGGGGTCCGCCGAGGACCCGGAGGAGGAGAACGAGGAGTCGGGCGCCGTCCAACTGCTGCGCCAGGACGCCTCCACCTGGGGGACCCGCCCCCAGGTCATCCCGGACTCCCTCGGCTGACGAGGAGGAGACCCGGGACCCGGGTGGTGTCCGGCGGATCATGGCGGGGTCGCGACGCCCGGCCGGACACCACCCGTGCCCGGCTCCCAGCCCCCGTGGGGCGACCGGACCGTCCCGGGGCCGGCCACCCGGCCAGGGGCCCGGCGGCTCGGAGTCATCGCGGGGGCAGGGTCCCCGGACGGAGGGGCAGAGATCGGGCGGGAACGGTTTCCGGACGGTGCGGCGGATGTGGAATGGCCACGCACGCGGACGACGGCCACGCGGTTCACTGTGCGGGTTCACCTCCCGAGGCGTCACCCTCGGCGCTCGCAGGAACGACCGGCCGGTCCGTGGATGCCGAGTTCCCACTTCTCCGATGTACAGGAGCATCAGGTGCCTTCGCACTTCCTCAGACGTTCCCGCAGCGCAGCCGCCGTTCTCGGCCTGGCAGTCGCCCTGCCCCTGTGCGGCGCCGGGTCCGCACACGCGCACGACGCGCACTCCTGCGACCGTATCGGCGTCGAATACACCTCGGACCGTGGACAGCACTGGTTCAGCAGCGGTGTCATCGCGGGGGACGCCCCTGCGACCCGGGTCGACGTACGCCTCAAGGGCGAGCCGGCGGCGGGATGCCAGTACGTGCTCTCGCTCGCCTCGTACAGCACCGAGGGCCCGAACTGGGCGTCCTCGGGCACCCAGACGTTCCTCGGCCGGGACAGCGTGGTCCTCACCAAGGACCTGGCGCAGACGGTTCTGGACGTCTCCGCCTTCACCCCCGAGTGCTTCGGGCAGATCGACCTCTACAGCGGCGACCGCGCGTACGACGGCACGGACGCGCCGGTGCCGCACTACCCGGACTCGCAGATAGGTTCCCACCTCATCGCGCACTGGAACGGAGGCGCCGCCTGCACCCCCGCACCCCCCGTCACGCCGACCCCGGACGCTCCGACGACGCCGCCCGCGGCCACCCCCACGCCCGGCCCGACGACCCCCGTCGCCGACACCCCGTCGCCGAGCTCGACGCCCACGACCACCACCCCGGCCCCCGCCCCGAGTGAGACCCCCGCCGAGAGCACCCCGACGCCTGCCGCGTCCACGACGCCCCCGGCGGCGGCCACTCCGGACGAGCCCCCCACCGACTCGACGGTCCCCGGCACCCTGGCGAGCACCGGCAGCGACAGCACCACCACCCTCGTCACCACCCTCGCGGCGACCGTCCTCGTGGCCGTGGGCGTGGGTCTGTACGTGTTCACCCGTCGCCGTCGCCAGGGACTCGTCGACTGACTCTCCCGTCGTGAATCCGTTCCGTTCCGCCGACGGCGCGCGCGGAACGGACCGAGGGCCCGACGCCTGGAACCCCTGTGGGTGGCGTCGGGCCCTCGGGCCTTTCGTGGCGGTCGGTCAGCCGTGCGAGACGTCCAGCGCGTAGAACGCGACCTTGGCGCCCTCCGTGCTGCTGCCGGACGCCGACTGGTTGTAGGCCCCCGCCTTGAAGTACTGCCGGTAGGACGTGAAGGAGTCGGCGACGGGGTAGTGGGTGGTGCTTCCGTCGACCGTGAGATCGATGGTGTCGCCGCCCGAGATGCCGATGGTGTAGCTCCACTTCTCGCCGACCGCCACATGCCCCACCGTGTGGGTGGTCTGGCCGCCCGAGGGGGAGTTCTCGGTGCCCAGGACGATGTCGCCGTTGGCGTGGTAGTACAGCTCCAGCAGCGGCTTGGTGGAGGAGCCCCCCTCACCGAGGTGGATCTGCCCCACGCACACGTTGGACGTCACCGACACGACGCGCAGGGTCGCGCTCATCCGGTGAGTGCCTTCGAGCGACCAGTCGGCACTGCCCCCGTCCGCATTCATCTCCCGCAACTCAGACCGGGGCGACTTGGAGTTGGGCGTGGTGACGCCCTTCTCCGGCGACCAGAAGGTCATGGCGCCGTCGTCGGCGGTGAAGAAGTACGCGTCCTGGTAACCGTTCTGGAGCTGCGACGACGAGATGGTGGTCGGAGATCCGGGGGAGCCCACCGGTTCCTGGAGCTGCCAGATCGACAAGTCGATGCCGCCCCCGGTGCCGCCGCGGGCGCCGGCCTCCGGGGCGGCGTTGGTGCCGCCCTCGTCGAGTCGGCTGTCGCTGTCCGGGAGTTGAGCCGTGGCGGACGCGGAGGAGGAGGGCGTCGGCGTGCCGCCGACCGTCCCCCGGCCGGTGACCGCCTGCGCGCCGGGGCTGGTGGTGGTGACGGTTTCGAACGTCTTCAGGAACTGGTGGTCGCTCTGCTCGGTGCCGCTGCACGCATCGGAGAGCGTCCCGGCTTCGGGACAGGCCTGGTCACGGCCCACCGCCCAGAACGCCAGCTGCCCGATGCCCTTCTCCACGGCGAAGGCCGCCAGCCGCTCGGCGTCGTCCGTGGTGAACACCTCACCAGGCGTGTCATTCACCCCGATCATCGGTGTGTTGCCCTCCATCGCCCACAGTTCCTCGGACGACTTCGACGGCCAGATGCCGCCGAGCTGGCCGTGCAGTGCCGTGGCGGCGTCGATGGCGGTCTGCCCCATGTCGTCCACCGCGGACCCGTAGTCCATCGTCATGATGTTGACGAGCGACACCCGCAGTCCCGCGCTCTCGGCGTCCTGCAGCATGGCGACACCGTCCGCCTCCAGGCCCTGCAGCCCCGAAGGCAGCGTGAACTGGACGTCCAGCGGGTGACCCGCGGCCTCGGACTGCTTCTGCAACGCGGCCAGTGCCTGGTTACGGCGGTGGTTCGCGGCGCTGTCGGCCAGCGCGGCGCCTTCGATGTCGAAGTCGAGCCGCGACAGGTCGAGCGCGTCCACGACCGTGCGGTACTGCTCCTGCAGAGCCGTCACGGAGTCGCACGCCTGACCGAGCTCGGTCCCCGACGCCCCGCCGAAGGACGCGATCACGTCCCCGCCCGCACCACGCAGCCTCTGCACGGCCGACAGCCAGCCCGCGTCCGTGACCGGTGTGTTCCCGTTGAAGGTGGCCCGGCAGCCCCCACCGTCCAGCACGAAGGCGAGCGTGGCGTGCCGGAGACCCGCCTGCCGCGCCCTGTCCAGGTCGGAGGGCGATCCCCACGTCTCCACGTACGGGGCCGCGTACCGGGAGGGCCACCCCGCCCCGCCGGACGCCGGCGCGGGGCTCGCTTCCGGTCCGCCGGACGGGGACGGGAGCGCGATGGCCTCACCGCCGTCGGTGACGAACTTCCAGGAGATGCCTTTGACGAGGCCCTTCTCCAGCGGAGCCAGCTTCTCGAACGCGGTCTGGCTGAGGTCGAGATGGCCGGCGTCGCAGGAGGGGCACATGTCCTTGACCGGCACCGTGATCGTCTTGCCGTCGTAGGTCACCTCGACGTCCACGCCGTCGCAGAGCCGGTCCTCGTTGGGATTGGCGGACGTCCACCACGCGTGGGACACGGCGACGAGATCCTCGGTCGCGGCGTCGACCTGACTCCCGCACGCCCCGTACCCGCTGTCGTTGTAGTACGTCATCTGCCCGGAGACGGTCCGAGTACTGAGCGGATCGTCGGCCAGCGCCAACGACACGCTTCCCAAGGCGACCGTCACCAGGGCGACAGCACCGCCCGCGATGATCCGATTCCGGATGGACACGCAATCTCCTGGTCAGTCCGATGGGGTGCGGATCGGCCTTCGGCCGAGCGCGCGGGCCGCCCCGGTACACCCCTGGTCCGGGCAGCACCGGGCCCGAACGGTCCGAGAAGGCTGCCGCGTCGACCGATCATCAAAGACGCGTCCAGGTATGACAGCGGTCCGCCGGGCCGTCTGCCCGGCCAGCCACTCACTCCGCCTCTTCGGCCACTCGCAGGCGGCGCCACCGGAGCCGGTGCGCGGCCGGCCGGGGGCCGTCGCCCCCCATCCGAGGCTGCCCGTCTTGTGAGGCGGCATCAGGCGGCGTGAGGCGGTGGCGTGAGGCGGCATCATGCCGCGAGGCGGCGCGCGCCGCGTGGACACACTGCGCGGTGGCGGACTACGAGGGCGGGGCAGCGAGCACTCCCGCACGATCTGCGGGCTGAAGGCGTGGAAGGCGGCGGACGCGGCTCCGGCGTTGGCCGCCGTTCCCGTGTTGGCCGACGCGCGCTTTCGCAGCTCGGACGGGACTGTCGTACCCCTGGCCCATACTCTCCCGCATGGCAGTCCGAAGTGACATGACGCTGGAATGGCAGCTGCGCGAGGTAGAGAAGGAGACCGGCGACGAGACGGTGCGTTCGTCGCTCACCGCCGTCTTCACCTATCTGCACAGCCTCGGCAGTGGCAGACGGCGGCAGGGCAAGGAGCTCGTGCGTCTCCTTGAGGCGGCCCGGGGATCGGCCGCGGACGCGGGGGAGTGGCAGGTCGTACGGCTCCTGCAGGACTCGCTGGACTACGCGGAGGGCCGGATCCTCAGGAGCGATTTCGAGGAGCGGTACCGCCTTTTCCAGGACGGGGCACGCAAGGAAAGATCCCGTGATTTCGTCGCGAGCTCTCTGCGCGGGATGCACGAATGGCTCGTCGCGGAGTGCGAGGCGTTTCTGAGGGATCACCCCGGTGCCGGTGCGGAGGAAGTGGTGGAGCACTTCCGGGCCCAGGGCCGTGACAGCGTCTTTCTGCGCGCTCCGGAGGACCGGCCCGGCCGTTACGTCATTCCGCGCGGGACGTCCGAGACGGCGCTGTGGCTGGAGCGGCTGCTGCGCAGCGATCGGATCGAGGTGGGGGACCCCGCCGAGGCCGTGCGGAAGATCGTCGGCTCACCCGGGGCCCTCGCCCTGCTCGCGGCCGATCATGAGGGGCAGCTCGTCCTGAGGGCGGCCGAACTGCGGCGCCGGTCGGCGGGGCTCGACGCGTTGCGTGCCGTCGTGGAGGACCCGCAGGCGCGAGAGAACGATCTCCAGCGGGCGCTGGAGGGGCAGCACTGGATTTTCGGTGGACGGTTCGTCGGCGAGGCAGCCCACCGTCGGCTGGTGCCGGGCGACGAGGTGGACATCCCGCTGATACGGGGCGACGGAGCGCTGCACATCGTCGAGCTGAAGCGGGCCATGAGCCTCAGGGGACCCTTGGTCAAGGAGCACCGCAACGCCTGGGTGCCCGCGGCAGCGGTCCATGAGGCCGTCGGACAGGCCATCAACTACCTCACGGGGCTGGACGAACACCGCGACCGCATCCGCGAGGAGTTCGGCATCGAGGTCCGACGGGCCAGTGCGCTGGTCCTGGTCGGACACCCCGGCCTGCACCCCGGCATACCGGAGCCGGAGATCAACGAGGCGCTGCGGACGTTCAACGCGCATCTCGCGCGCGTGGAGGTGCTCACCTACAAGGAACTGCTGGACAACGCGGAACGCTCCCTGGCCGGTGAACTCGTGTCGCGCGGCGGAGCACAGGCCCGGTCCGGGTGGGGGCGCGCGCCGTTCGCCGGGGAGACCGCAGAAGGCTCCCTCCGCGCGGAACGTCTCCCGTAGCTCGCCCCTGGCTTGCTGACTGATCATTGATGGGATGGGTTTCACATCCATGCATGGAAGGTGCGATGACTTGCTGTCTGAAACCGTCGAATCGATGGCATGTTGCGCATGGGTTGGACAAATGATCTCCCATCGTCTTACATACATCCCATCTCTGGCGGTGGTTTCACCCGGCTGCGGATCCCGAGAAACCTCTTCCGCCCGCTCCGGGACAAGCGCGAGGACACACCCATGACGCTCCGAACCGCTTGGCCCGCCGCCAGGCCCGTGTCCGACCCGTGTCGGCGCACGCCTGTCCCTGCTTCGGAGGAATTCTCGTGCTCCTGACCGATCTGCTGCACCCCGGCATGCTGGAAGCCCTGGCCGGAGCCGGACACGGTGCCAGCGTGCTGTTGACCGACGGGCATTACCCCGCGAGCACGGCCGTCGGACCGCGCGCCCGGGTCGTCCACCTCAACGTCGCCCCCGGCCTGCTCGACGTCCCTTCCGTGCTGGACGTCCTGCTCCGTGCCGTCCCCGTCGAATCGGCCCAGGTGATGGTGCCGCCGGAGGGCGAGCCGGAGCCTGTGGCCATCGCCGACTACCGTGCCCGGCTCGGCACGGTGCCGGTGGAGTCGCTCGACCGGTTCGCCTTCTACGACGCGGCCCGCTCCCCGGATCTGGCCCTGGCGATCGTCACCGCCGACACCCGTACGTACGCCAACCTGCTGCTGACCATCGGCGTCCGCGCCGACACGGCCCCTCACTGATCCGGTCCGGCCGTCCAGCTCTTGCGTGGGCGGACCAGGGCCCGCCGGGTCCGGTCCGCTCCAGGACGCAGGCGTCGAACGCGTGGCGCCGGAGGTCACTGTGTCAGTTCTGGGACATGGACCGCGAGGGGAAGCGGGCAGGAATGGCGTCGACCATGGCTCTGACGGGGAACAGCCGCAGGCCAACGAACGACGGGCTGTCCCGTAACCGCCGGCTGCCGAACGGCGACGACGCCGCGCGTCGCGCAAGGCTCCGGGCGACGTAGTCGCCGTCGCGCAGCCGCCACGGGTGCCGGGCCGGCCCCAGGGCAAGGAGCGTGTCCGTATGCGTATCGACCAGAGGATCACCGTCGTACTCGCCGCCACCGTGCTGGCGGGCGCGGCCGGTGCGGTGGCCGTGCTCCCTCGGCCTGCCGGCCGGCCAATCACACGGCGAAGATCACCCGGGCGGACAACACCGCCGGGCACAGCCACTACCGCGTCACACTGACCGCGCCGCGTGGATACGAGCCCTGCGAGCTGGCGGGTTCGCCCACCGGAGCGCGGTTCCTGAACCACGGCGCGGACAGCGGGATCACCGCCGGCCGCTACGGCGACCAGGAGACCGCGGTCACCTTCGGCCCGGGGCACCCGGTGCACTTCGACATCCAGGTTCCGAGCGGCGGCCGGGGCGCGCCCGTCGACGAGGCCGCGTTCACGCTCCAGGCTCCGGGCGGCGAGATCCCCGGCACCTCCTTCGCCGAGGGGACGTTCACGGTGGCCGACGGCACCCTCGTCGGCCCGGTCCAGCAGGGCGCCTGACCCCTTTCCGTACTCCGGTGGCGTTCCGACGGCGTTCCGCCGCGGGGCGCCACCGGCCGTCGGGTGCCGGACCCTCCGCCCCGGGGTGACGTGCGTACGCGCACGGTCGGGCCGACCGGACACCCGCGCCGACCGGCCCCGTCGGCCAGGCGCCGCCAGGGCCGCGGGGCGGCCGGACACCGCCAGGGCCACCAGGGCGCGCGCAATCCAACGGACAATGCCTGCCCCCTCGTTGTGGAAGTTTCCAGGAGCGCGTGGGCGCGGCCTACGTAGCGCGTCGAACGCAATGACGTTCGCGCGGCGTTCCGCCCACGGTCCACGGAGTTGACCGAGGCGGGACACGGCACGAGATGATCACCGTATGAACGAGATCGTCCTCATGTCCGACCCCGCCGTGGCCGCCGTACCCGTCGCGGAGTGCGGGGAACCCCTCGTGGACGTCCGCGTGGACGGCCGGTTGCTGGTCGACACCCGCAAGCAGGATCCGGCGGACGCCTTCGCGCACCTACGGATGGGCGTGCTGGAGCGGCTGGTGGAGGCCCAGGCGCTGCTGCTCCCGCAAGGCCTGCGCCTGCTGTTCGTCGAGGGCTACCGGCCCCCCGCGCTCCAGCGCGCGTACTTCGAGGAGTACGCCGACCAGCTGCGGGCCGCGAACCCCGACTGGACCGCCGGGCGGATCCAAGCGGCGGCCAGCCGGTACGTGTCCCCGCCCGGCATCGCCCCGCACAGCGCCGGCGCCGCCGTCGACCTCACCCTGGCGGACGGCGAGGGCCGCGAGCTGGACCTGGGCACCCGGATGAACGCGGACCCCGAGGAGAGCGACGGCGCCTGCTACACCCACGCCGCCAACATCGGCGCGGAGGCCCGCGCCAACCGGGAGCTCCTGGGCTCCGTGCTCACCTCCGCGGGGCTGGTGAACTACGCCACCGAGTGGTGGCACTGGTCCTTCGGCGACCGTTACTGGGCTCTGATGACGGGTGAGGCCGCGGCGCTCTACGGGCCAAAGGAACTGGCCGGGCCGGTCTGACGGCACCCTCCCGCGGCCCGAGCGCTGGAGCCCCCGGGCGAACGCCGGGAGCCCGCCGCGCCCCCACCACCGACCCGGTCGTCGGTGGTGGGGGCGCGGCGGGACGTGCCCGAGGGCCTCGACGCGGCTGCGTCAGGGCGTTACCCCGTCACCACCATCCGAAGGCGAAGCACGCCAGCGCGGGGCCGACGACCACGGACACCAGCCCGCACCGCAGCAGTTGGCGGAAGAGCGGCGTACGGTCCTCGGGCCGCGCGGCACCGAGGATCAGGCCGCCGGTGATGCCCAGCGGGTTGATGTCGACCAGGATCGAGGCGAGCGCGACCGCGAGGACGGCGCCGACCGGCGAAGCGCCCTCGGCGACCACGGCGGGGACCAGCGGGATCGTGGTCGCGAAGACCGCGATGGAACTCGCGGCGAAGGACGTGACACCGGCGATGTAGCAGAGCACGAGCAGGCTCAGCATCGGGGAGCCGTCCACCCGCAGCAGATCGCTGATCCGGGTGAAGGCGCCCAGGTCCTGCATCAGACCGACATAGGTGAGCAGTCCACCGATGAGCAGCACGATGTTCCACGGGATCCGGGAGATGATCTCGTTCGGCTCCAGCCGGAGCGCCAGCTGCTGGACGACCGCGGCGGTGAGCCCCAGGTAGCCGATGTTGATGTCGAAGCCGACCGACAGCACCACCACGGCGAGCAGGCACCCGAGCGTGAGGTAGCGGCCCCAGGCCGGCTGCGGGGTGCGCCCGGTGCCTCCGTCGCCGGCGGACTCCCCGGCGGCGGGCCCCCCGGTGTCCGGTTCGCCGACCGGCGTGAGCCGGCCGCGCGGCATGGTGCCCGTGCGGAACCCGGCCACGAGACAGACGGCGCAGATGACGAGGCCCGCCAGCAGCCCGCCCAGGAAGAAGCTGACCGGCGCGGTACCGGGCAGGTCGAGCCCCATCTTGTCGCCCAGCCGGTTGGCGCTGGTGCCGAACACGGCCAGGGGTGAGAGGAGTCCGCTGATGATGCCGGTGATGCCGAGGACGGCGGCTGTGAACGGGGGTATCCCGTACCGCGCGGCGAGCCCCAGAGCGATGGGCGCGACGATGGCGGTGGCGGCGGCCGGGAGGGTGCCGACCGCCGTCAGCACGGCTCCGATCAGGAACGGCACCAGGGCGACCAGCAGCGCCCGCCCGCCGACCAGCCGGAGCACGCCGTCGAGGAGCCAGTCGAGCGTGCCGTTGATCTGGGCGACGGCGAACAGCGCCGTGATCCCGACCAGCAGGACGAAGAAGTCGCCGGGGAAGAACGCCGTCACCTCGTCCGCGGTGCGGTCGGCGGCGAGACCGACGAGGAAGGCGGCCGGCAGGGCCGCGAGCCCGATGTTGAACCTCGGGACGAGCGTCGCCAGGAAGAGGGCGACGAGAACGACGATGGAAACGTCGGCCATGGACATCTGCGAGTCCCCCTGGATCAGATGACGCCGCGGACGGCGAGGTCGTCGATGGCGGCGGCCCCCAGGCCGAGTTCGCCCAGCACCGCACGGGTGTGCTCGCCCAGATGCGGCGCGCTGCGGTCCACGGTCTGGCCGAATCCGGAGAACCGTCCGGCGGAGCCCTGCACGAGGCGGGTGCGCCCGTCGTGCTCGTCGGTCACCTCGACCACCGATCCGCGCGCCCGCACGTGGGGGTCGGCACAGATGTCGGCGGCGGAGTTCACCGGCCCGCAGGCTACGCCCGCCTCCTCCAGCAGCTTGCTCAGGGGGGCCAGGTCGTGGTCGGCCACCCACGCGGCCACCCGGCCCTCGATCTCCGCGCGGTGCTCGATCCGGGCCGACATCGTCTCGTACACCGCGAGGTCCGGCGCGTCCATCGCGACGACCAGCCGGCGCCACATCTGCTCCGTCGACGCGGGCAGGGCCAGCCAGCGCCCGTCGCGGGTCCGGTACAGGTTGTTGGGACTGATGTGCGGATTCTCGTTGCCCTGGCGTTCACGGACCTCACCGGTCGCGCCGTAGTCGACGATGAAGTCCTCCATCATCCGCAGCAGCGGTTCGTACAGACCGATGTCGGCCAGCTGCGGCTCGCCCGTCAGGTCCCGCTGGCGCAGCGCGAGCATCGCCGCGAAAGCCGCGTAGATCCCGGTGACGCCGTCGGCGACCGGATAACCCGCGAACACCGGCGGACCGTCGGGGAACCCCGTGCGGTGGGTCAGCCCGGCGAAGGCCTCCGCGACACGGGCGAAGCCGGGGCGCTCCGCGTACGGACCGGTGCGCCCGAACGCGGACACGTGCACCATGACGAGGTCGGGCCGGTGGACGACGAGGTCGTCGAAGTCGATGGAGAACCGGCGCAGGGTCGCCGGCCGGAAGTTGGTCACCACCACGTCGGCCGTCGCGGCGAGCCGTCCGACGAGAGCGGCGGCCTCCGGATGGTGCAGGTCGATCGTCACGCTGGACTTGTTGCGGCCGACGACCGCCCAGCCCGCGGAGACTCCGTCGTCGTCGAGCGGCGGATAGCCGCGCGCGGGGTCACCGGTGCCGGGCTGTTCGACCTTGATCACCTCGGCGCCGAACTCGGCGAGGAGGGAGGAGGCCAGGGGGCCGGCGAGGACGGTCGAGATGTCCAGGACACGCACGCCATTGAGGGGTCCGGGCACGGAAAATCCTTTCACGAGCAATCAGCACGTCACGACGGTGCGTGACCCGCGTCACGATGTCGTGGTGCGAACGCTGCGGGAAGATGCCGTCCCCTGGATGGGGTGAAAGCCAATGGCAATACCCTGGGTTGATGCGAGTCGAACGCGCCCGGTACTTCCTCGCCGCGCTGCGCACCGGGTCCCTCCGGTCGGCGGCGGCGGCCTGCGGTGTCAGCCAGCCCACCATCGGACAGCAACTCACCGTGCTGGAAGAGGAGTTGGATGTCGTCCTGCTGACCCGGAGTTCGGGTGGCGTGCGCGCGACACCGGCCGGTGAGGCGCTGATCGGTCCGTTCACCCGCCTCGTGGCGGCCGAGGACGCGGTGCGCGAGGCGGCGCTGGCCTCCAACGGGACCTATCAGGGCCGGGTTTCCATCGGCGGCGGTTCGGTGACCGTCGAGACGATCGTCGCCCCGGTCGTCGGGCGGCTGCTCGCGGACCACCCCGGACTGCGCTTCTCCGTACGCGAAGGCCCCTCGGGCGACATCGAGAGCGCGGTGCTCAGCGGCGACCTGGACCTCGGCGTGGTCACCACGCCCGACGAACCCGCGCCCGGCGGACTCGTCCGCCGCAGGCTGATGTCGGCGCCGCTCGGCGTCCACACCCTGCCCGACCACCCGCTGGCCCGGCGCCGCGAGGTCACCTGGGCGGACCTGGAACACTGGCCGGTCGTCACCATGAGACCCGGCACCGTCCTGCACCAGCGGCTGCGCAAACACCTTCCGAAGGCCCAAGTGATGGTCGAGGCGATGTCGGCGCGCACGGTGCAGACCATGGTCACCCGGGGCGCGGGGATAGGCCTCCTCGCCCGCTTCGACACCCGGCAGCCGGTGGGCGGCCTGACCTGGCTGCCGCTCGCCGACGCCGAGCCAGTCCAGGTCAGCCTGGTGCAGCGCGCCGACAGCCAGCCGTCCCGCTCCTCCATCGTCGTACGGCGTCTGATCACCGCCCGCGCCGACGAACTGTCGGGACGCCCGGCCTGAGGGGCCCCGAGCCGTACCCCCGGCCGGAGCCCGTGGCGGGCCCCGGCCGGGGGCACGTCAGCGCCGGACCGGGGAGAGCTGGACGTAGTCGAGGTTCCAGTTCTGGTACGCGTCGGCGGGGAGGCTGACCCGCAGGACGTGGTGCCCGGCGGTGAGCCGCTGCTCGACCCCGCTGGGCTGAAGGACCTCCTTGTTGTGGCTGGTGGTGTTGCGCACGGCGACCCGTGCGCTCATAGGGCCGCCGTCGAAGGAGACGGTGTACGTACCCGCCGGGGAGTACGGCGAGGACACCCGCGCCGCCAGCGCGTACGTCCCGGTGCGCGGAACGTCCACGCCGTACGTCAGCCACTCGCCACCGCGCATCCAGCTGACCCGCACATCGCCGTCGGCGTCGCTGACGTCGACGCCCTCGCCGGGCCGCATGCCCAGCCCGCCCGCGTTCGCGTTGTCGTTGTCGTGGTAGCCGGTGCCCTCACCGGGAAGGAAGTCCTCCGCCTGCACGCGTACGTCTCCGCGCGGCAGCGGGTCGCCCTCTCCCGTACGCAGCCAGGACTCGACCTTCGCCACGTCGTCCGTCTGGAAGACCGAAGTGTGGAAGCCGCGCACCAGCGCCTCCCATCCGCGCAGCGGGTCGGTCAGCGAGGCCTCGTCGGTTATGTGGTCGGACAGGCCGTTCCACATGGTGTTGCTCCAGACCCGGCTGTGCTTCGCCAGGGCGTCGAGGAACGGCCCGCGGGCCACGGCGTCCTGGGCGCTGTCGAAGTTGACCTCGTACGCCACCGGCTGGTCGTCGCCGAACCGGCCGACGTCGCCCAGATTCGCATCGGTGATCATGTGCATGTAGACGGCGTCCGGATGGGCCGCGCGGAAGTCCTGGACCTCGGACACCGGGGCGTCGCTCTTGAAGAGACCGTTGCGGACCGTGCCGGTACGGGTGAGGACGTCCCAGACCACCTCCCGGCTCGACCAGCCCTTGTCCAGGTTGACCAGCCCGCGGTCCTTGGCGAGGAGCATCGCCTCCTCCAGCGTCGGCACCCGCTCGTCGGTGACGGCCGCCTGCGCGCCGCCCAACCCCTCCTTGAGGCGCAGCTGTTCGAGCTGATCGAGTGTCAGGTCGGCCACCGCGCCGACCCCGTTGGTGGTGCGGTCGACCGTGGTGTCGTGCATCAGCACGGGCACCTTGTCCTTGGTCAACTGGATGTCGGTCTCGACGAGTTCGGCACCGCGGCCGAAGGCGGCCCGGAAGGCCGGCAGCGAGTTCTCGGGGGCGTCGCGCCACTGGCCCCGGTGCGCGGCGGTGAGGATCTTCGCGCCGGACCCGTGGTCCAGCAGATCGCGGTACGCGCGCGTCGCCGCGTTCCCGCCGGAGCTGCCGGGACCTCCGAAGGCGTACGCCGAGGAGTTCCCGCCCCGGTGGGCGGCGGGCACGGCGTCGCCCGGCAGGCGGTCGGCGGCGAGCGCGGCACCGGTCGCGACCAGTACGAGGGAGACGGCGAGGGCGGCGGAGCGGTTCACGAGCGATCTCTTCATGACGCGGACAGTAGGAAGGCCGCGAACAGAACCGGCGGACACCGTCTGACCCGTTGATGTCCGAAGGCTGAACGGTACGCGAGGCCTCGTCGGCGAGTTCCACCCAGGTGGAGCGGCGGTCGGAGGCGGGTGCGTGCTGCGGGGCGCCCTGCCGGTGTCAGCCGCCCGCCACCGCGGTCGTCGTGAACCGGTCGCCGCAGACGAGGGGTTCAGTGGTCCGCAGGGTGAGCGCCCGGGTGGACCCCGGCGGGTACACCTTGAGGTAGTCGGGACGGGTCCAGCACGGAGCGTCGGAGATCCCCCGGTTGTTGGTGTGCAGGGTGACCTCGGCCGTCCTGCCGGGGCCGAGTGCCGTACTCGTACCGGCCGTTCCCTCGTGCGTGGCGGGCACGCCGACCGCGCTGCCGTCGCGCCGGATCAGCGAGACACCGGGGTAACCCTTCAGCACGCACGTCTCCTTGGCCGTGTTGGTGAACGTGAGCCGGTAGTAGACCTGACCCGCTCCGGCGTCCGCGGGAGCCAGGCTCATGGTCAGCGTCTCGGCGGCGCACCGCTGAGCGGCACTCGCTCCACCGGCTCCGGCAGAGGCGGAAGGTTCGGCGGGCTCGGACGGCCCGGACGGCCCGGACGGAACGGGGTCGGCGGCCGGTGCCGAGGGGCTGTCCGCCGCGGGTCCGCCCGTGGTGCCGGGCGCTTCGGGTGTGGCCGCTCCGGACGGCACCGAGTGGCTCGCGCCGACCGGATCGGTCGACGTGGAGTCTCCGGAACCGCAGCCGGCCGCCGCGAGCGTGAGCGAAGCGGCCAGGACGGGGACGACGCCGAACCTGCGGAACCCGCCGGAACGCGGCGCACGCGCGCGGGGCCCCGGGGCCGGCGAGCGGAGGGCGGACGCTGTGGTGGTACGCGGAAGAGAGTCCATGTCTCCCGCCTGCTCGGTCCTGCGCCGTCCGAACCTCTTCGTCGCCGAACAGGTCCGGAATCGGGACCGGAACGGGAAGGAACGACGGAAACGCACGTCCCCCGTACGAGGAAGTACGTCCGGTCCGGTATGGGCTCCGGCGGGTCCGGTGGAGGGCTCCGGCGGCTCCGAATCGCGCCGCGCCCCCGGCCCTGGGACCATGGAGCGGTCGGAACAGCAGCTTCCCGACGGTCCCGATTCCTGCTGGAGGTGACCATGTCCTCGAAGCGTCGACGGAAGAAGAAGGCCCGTCGCAAGCATCCCGCCAACCACGGCAAGAAGCCTCAGACCTGACGACCCGTCCTGCGCCTCTCCCACGTCCCCCGCGCCCCGCCCTGCTCGTGCGGGACGCACGCACCACCCACCACGGACGTGGGACCGCCTCTTGACGTGCCTGACCTGCCACGACCCGGGTTCGGCCCCGCCGCACGACGCGACGGGGCCGAACCCGTCGGCGGGCGCGACGCGCCGGTGGGACGCGTCAGGCACGATCCGGGTCCCGCTCCGCCGGGAAGTCGCGATCCGGGTCCCGCTCCGCCGGGAAGTATCGACGGCATGCTGCTCCACCAGACTCCGAGGAGGCCCCCACCGCCGCCCTCATCCGACCAGCCGCAGCGAGGCCGGGGAGATGCCGAGCCGTACCGCCTGGCCCCAGGCCAACTCCAGCGCGTCGGACTCCATCCCGTCGCCGAACACCACCATCCGGTCCGACTCCACCGTCAGCCGCAGCCCCTGGCCGCGGCCCAACTCCCCGGCGACCAGCGACGTTCCCGTGACCGGCGACGGCCACGCCTCCCGGACGAACCAGAGCAGCCGGGGATCCGTGGGCGCGGGCAGCCGCAGGGCACTGCCGCGCTCCTGCCAGAGGGAGCGGAGCCAGCCCGTGGCGCCCGTGCCCGTGCCGACCAGCACGCCCGAGGAAGCCTGCGCCTCACCCGCACCGGAGGGGGTGTCCCCGGCACCGGAAGCGGCACCGGCACCGGCACCGGAAGGATCGGCGGCCCCGGTGTCCGGGCCGATCCGGTAGCGGGCGGTCTGGTGGCCCGGGGGGCCCAGGTAGATCTCGTTGAGGGCCACCAGCCGTTCGCCGTCGTCCGCCACCGCCTCCACCATCGTCAGCTCGTCCGCCCGGCCGCCGGCCCCGGGGGCGGTCGCCGCGCGGAGCAGGGCTCCGGTGTCCCGTACGCGGTGACGCACGAGGACGCCGGGATTGCGTCCGGGCTCGGTGTCGATACCGATCACCGGCTGACCGGCGAGGTACTTCGCCGCGTTGGCCACCAGCCCGTCCTGGCCGACCACGATCACCACGTCCTCCGGCCCGAAGAGGAAGCGGTCCAGGTCGGCCCGCTCCACCCGGGAGCGCCGCCAGGTGAGCGGCACGGCGGACGCCACGTCGGCGAGCGCCCGCCGCGTCCGGTGGTGGCGGGCCGCCACCTCGTCCAGGGAGCGCCCGCGGGTGGAGAGGAAGAACGCCGCCTGGCCGTGCGTACCGTGCCGGGCGAGCAGTTCCTCGTACTCCGTGGTCCGGTGCACGAGGACGGCACGGGGGGCGAGGCTCACGCCGGGGTCCCGCCGCCGGGGCGGCCGAGACGGGCGAGGAGTCCGGTCAGCAGGTCGGGGGAGAGGGTGAGGCTGTCGATGCGCGGCAGGTTCTCGGCCAGCCTGGTCGCCGCGAGGGCGTGCAGGGTGGCCGCGTCGACCTCGGCGTGGACGCGCAGCCAGGCCGCCTGCGCGTCGGCCCGGGCCGCGCCCGTCTCCCGTACGGCCTCCGCCTCGGCCTTGGCCAGCCGCACCGCGCGGGACGCCTCGGCGCGGGCCCGGACGTCGTCCGCCGCCGCCCTCTCCTCGGCCTCCCGGCGGGCGTTGGTGCCGCGCTGGTCGACCAGGTGCTCCTCGCGGCGGGCGAGTTCGATCTGGCTGGCGAGCTCGTTCTCGGCGATGGCGCGTTCCCGCTCGACCGCCACCGCGCGGCGCTCGTAGGTGGCCCGGTCGGCCTCCTGCTGGATCTGTTCGCGGGCGGGGGTGCGCAGGGCGCGTTCCACCTCCGCCTCGGGGCGGATGGCCACGACCCGGGTCGCCACCACGTCGAGACCCGTCGCGGGCAGCCGGGGCTCGGTGGCGAGACCGGCCGAGACGCGCTCGCGCACCAGGGTCACCCCGTCGACGAGGGCGGTGGCGAGCGGGGTGCGGGCCAGCGCGTCCAGGGTGTGCTGCTGCGCGGTCTCGGTCAGGAGGGTCGCGATCTGGTCGAGCGGGGAGCCGCGCCACACCCCGGTGTCCGGGTCCACCGAGAAGTCCAGGCGGGCCGCCGCCAGCGCGGGGTCGCTGACCCGGTAGGTGACGGTGGCTTGCACGGTGACGTCCTGGAAGTCGGCGGTGCGGGCGTGGAACGCCATCGCCAGCTCCCGGTCGTCCACCGGCACCTCGGAGAGCGCGGCGCTCAGCGAGCGGTACCAGAAGCTCAGCCCGGGGCCGTCGTGGGTGAGCGTGCCGCGCTTGTGGTGGCGGATGTGGGCGGTCGGCGCGGAGCGCAGATGACGCCAGCCGAAGCGCCGGGTGATGTCGGCCATGAGAACGACCCCTTCCGTTTCTCGTCAGGGTGACGACAACGGAGACGATAGGGGTCGGCGGGGATATCGTCAAGAGGACGAAAAGCGGGGAAGGGGGATTGCCGGGGTGTTCCGGGTACGCGAACGGCCGGCGTCTTCGGTGGAAGTCGCCGGCCGTTCGGGGTGCGCCGCCCCCGTCCCCACGGTGCGGCGCGAGCGAGCCGTTCCCTCCGCTGGGATGGACGGCCCACGTTTCGTCAGGGCTCGTCCGGAGGTGTCTCCAGTCCGAGCCCGGGCAGGATGGCCTTCTCCGTGAACCGCACCAGGTACTCCGCGTCCGCGTGCCGGCTGTCGAGCAGCGGCCGTACGCGCACCATGCCGAACAGCTGGGCCGCGACGTACTCCGCGGTCGCGCAGTCGGGGGCGATCTCGCCGCGCTCGCGGCCCCGGCGGACCATGGCCTCGATCGCCGCGATCTCCGGCAGTACGAGGGATTCCCGCATCGCGCAGAGCAGCTCCGGGCTCTGCAGGGCGGCGTGGCTCAGAGCGTGCACCAGGGTGGTGTCCAGGCCGGAGCGCGCCCCGATCGCCCGCGCCGCGGCCAGCAGATCGCCTGCCAGGGAGCCGGTGTCGATGTGGGCGAGCGATCCGCGCCGGGTGCTGTGGAGCGCCGCGACGACCAGCTCGGGCTTCGACCCCCACTGTCGGTAGAGCGTCGACTTGCCGCAGCGGGTCCGTGCGGCGACCCCCTCCATGGTGAGGGATTCGTACCCGCTCTCGCGGAGCAGTTCCAGCACCGCCCCGTACAGCTCCTGGGCCCGCTCCGGTGTGATTTTCGACCTAGGTGACCGGGGTGAGGGTGCCGCCGTCTCCGGTGTCCCGGAGTCCGGACTTTCCTGTTTTTCCTGCTTGTCATGCGTTTCCTGCACGGAGTCCCGGGTTGGCACGGTTCGTTCCTCCTGGGCTCGGCAGTACAACGCTTCGATACGCCAGTGTACCGATACGTTTGCGTATCGGTACACTGGCGTATCGATCGGGTGTGGACCGGACCACGCCCAGGCACCACCGCATCGTCAGTAAAGGGGCACGGGTGATGTACGCCCGCAGAACGCCTGTGGAACGGGAGCCGGACGCGTCGGCCCGCCCGCCCCTCGTACGCGAATTCCTGCTCGTCGTCGGGCTCTTCCTCGTCTACAAGCTCGGCCGCCAAGCGGCCAACGGCCATGTCGACGAGGCCTTCCACAACGCCGGACACGTCTGGAACGTCGAACGGGCGCTCGGCCTGCCCGGAGAGGGCGACGTCCAGGGGCTCCTGCTGCACAGCGAGACCCTGATCCACCTGGCGAACACCTACTACGCGGTGGTCCACTTCCCGGCCACCGTGCTGTTCCTGGTCTGGCTGTACTGGCGCCACCCCCACCACTACGTCTGGTCCCGCCGAATACTCGCGGCGCTCACCGGCGCCGCCCTCGCGCTCCACCTCCTCTTCCCGCTGGCCCCGCCGCGCATGCTGGCCGCCGCGGGACTGGTCGACACCGGCCAGGTCTACGGACCCACGGTCTACGGCGCGACGCCCACCACCGACACCATGGCCAACCAGTTCGCCGCGATGCCGTCGCTGCACTTCGGCTGGGCCCTCATGGTCGCCGTCGGACTCGTCGCCGCCGGCCGTTCCCGGTGGCGCTGGCTGTGGCTGGCCCATCCGCTCGTCACCCTGCTGGTGATCGTCGGCACCGCCAACCACTACTGGCTCGACTCCCTCGTCGTCTCGGCCCTCCTCGCCCTCGCGCTGGCCGCGATCCCGCTGCACCTGCCGTCCCGGGCGGTACGGCTCCGAGGCCCCTGGCCCTCCGCAGCCGCGGCCGGATTCGCCGCTGAGACCCCCGCGGCCTACGCCGCCGGTCTCCCCGCCCCCGCCGGAAGCCCCGATTACGGCGGGAGCCCGGCCTACGCCGGGGGCGCCCAGGCCCCGCAGCGGACCCTCACCTCGCCCGGAGCCGGACGGTGAACGCCACGCTCGTCGCCATCCTCTTCTGCCTCGTCTCCGCCGTGGCCTACGCCGCCGCGGCCGTGGCCCAGTCCCGGCTCGCCGGGCGCACCGAACCGGGCACCGGCGGACTCCGGCTGCTCGGACGCGGCGCCTGGTGGGCGTCGGTCGGGCTCAACGCCACCGGGGCCCTGTTGCACGTGGCCGCCCTGAAGTACGGGCCGCTCACCCTGGTCCAGCCGCTCGGCGCGCTCACCCTGGTGGCTGCCGTACCCCTCGGCGCCCGCACCGCCGGACGCAAGGTCAGCGGCACCGAGTGGCGGGGCACCGCCCTCACCCTCGTCGGACTGGCCGCCCTGCTGACGGCGGCGGGCGGCGCCGCCCCGCACGAGACCCTCGGCCTCGGCGAAGCCCTCGGCGTCGGGGCGGTCACACTCGCCGTGGTGTCCGGCCTCGGCAGGCCCGGAGCCCGCCCCGGACTGCGGCACGCCGCAGCCTCCGGGATCACCTCCGGGGTCGCCTCCGCGCTGACCCAGACCCTGACGGTCGCGCTCACCGCGCACACCTCGGACGCCCTGCTGACCCCGCGCACCGTGGTCGTGGCCCTGCTGGTCGCCGCCTTCTCCATGGGCGGGCTGCTGTTCTCCCAGACCGCCTACCGCGACGGCCTGGGCGCACCGCTCGCCGTACTGACCCTGGCCAACCCGGTGGCCGCCGCCGTGATCGGCATGGTGCTGCTCGGCGAGCGCCTCCAGGGCGGCCCCCTCAGTCTGATCCCGGCGGGCGTGGGCATCGCGCTCTCGGCGTGCGGAGTGATCCTGCTCAGCAAGGCGCAGTCCGAGATGCAGGCCGAGACGCAGTCCGGGACGCGGTCCGAGACGCAGTCCGGGTCGCGGTCCGGGACCGAGTCCGCCGGGCAGACCGCCGCGCAGTCCGGGGAGGGGCGCCCGGCCGGGCAGCCGGAGCCCGCGCCGGTACCCGAGGCGGACGGCCCGGCGGGGCCCCTGCCCGCAGCCGCGTCCGTGCCCGCCCCCGTCTCCGTACGGGGCCGCCATCCGGCCTCTCCCGTGCCCGCCGTCCCGGGCGTCCGCCGGAGGGCGGGAGTCTGGCGGCGCACGGTCATCGGGAGCCCCAGGTCCCTGGAGCGGCCGGTGGCCGACAGCCCCGAACCCGCTGCCGCCGCCGGAAGCTGACCGGGCACCGGAGGCGTGCGCCCGCGCTCTCCGGCCGGCCGGGCCGGAGAGCCGCACCCTCAGCTGTCGTGGAGCGCCTCAGACGCCGGTCATGACGGCGTGGTGGACCAGAAGCCGCTCGGCGGTCAGCTCGCGCGGGTAGACGGCGACCTTGCCGACGGCGCCCAGGAAGAAGGAGCGCAGGCTCGCCGTACCGATGCGCACGGGGGACGGGGTGTCGCCCGGCACGATCGAGTAGTCGGCGAGCGCGTCCTGGTCGCGCAGCCTCCCGTCGCGGTAGATCTTCGTGAAGCCGGTCGGGTAGGAGGGTCCGGCGGGACTGGTGTTGATCACCAGGGCGTAGTGGATCCACTCCCCGGGATACAGGGTGTCCTGGAAGTAGGAACCGGCGCCCAGCCCGCCGGTGGGGTTGAAGGCGTATCCGGAGACGCGGTTGGCGCGGCCCTCGGTGTTGTCGGCGCTGTAGATCCGCGCCGTCCATTCGGCCTGGTTGACCGTCGCGTAGCTGAGCTTTCCCAGCCAGTGGACGTATCCGGTGCCTTCGCTCGCCGGGAAGACGAGGGTGTCGGGACGGAACCAGGCCTCCACCGTCAGCGCCCCGGTCGTCGACACCGAGAGGGAGCGGTCGTCGGGGACTTCGACGTACTGGTCGGGGGTGCCGTCGAAGAGGGTGGCGCTGTCGCCGTTGGGCAGATGGCTGTGGGACGGCGACCCGTGGAACACGGCGCGCGGCCCGCCCGGGGACAGCTCCGTACCGGCGCCGCCCAGCCGGAGGTAGAGGACGGGATTTTCGGCTTCGATCAGTTCGTCGTACGCGCTCACACGCGCCTCCCCTGGGACTGGGCCGGTCCGTCGGCCGCGTCGGCCCAGGTTAGGACGGCCCGCGGCGCGTGCGGGAGGGCGCGAAGGCCGTACCGGGCGGAGCCGCCGGGACCCCGCACGCGGGCGCGCGGGACGGGGAAGCGCACGTCGGCCCGGTCGGCCGGGCCCCGCCCGCCGGGGACGGTCACCGGCTGTCGCGGGGCGCGGCTTTGTCCCGCACGGTGTCACCCACGGCTCCCTCCGGGCCGGCGAGCCCTTCGATCGCCCCGGTCAGCCAGGTGATCCAGAAGCTCTCCAGGTCGATGCCGCCGCGCAGCACGAGGTGGCGGAGCCGGTCGTCCTGGCCCGCCCTCCGCTCCGGCGGGAAGTCCCGCTCCTCGATCTCCCGGTACTCCGCCAGCTGCCGCCGGTGCAGCTCCAGGTGGCGGCGGAGCTCCGCGCCGAGCCCGGGCGCCCCGACGACCGCCGCCGCCCGCATCCGCAGCAGCAGCGGATCGCGGACCGGCTTCGGGTCCTCGGGGAGCGCCACCCAGGCCGCCAGCTCCTCGCGGCCCGCCGGCAGCACCTCGTACTCCTTCTTGCTGCCCCTCGCGGGCCGGCCGGGCCGCAGGGCCCTGATCCGCCCGGCCTGCTCCAGCCTGCCCAGCTCGCGGTAGATCTGCTGGTGCGTCGACGACCAGAAGTAGCCGATCGACCGGTCGAACCGGCGGGTGAGTTCGAGCCCGGACGACGGCTTCTCCAGCAGAGCGGTGAGGATCGCGTGCGGCAGTGACATGGGGTGCATCCTACGAACGCGGGCCCGGGGACCGGGCCCGGAGCGTGCTCAGAGCGAGGCGGCCAGCTCCGTGCCCTGCCGGACGGCCCGCTTGGCGTCGAGTTCGGCCGCCACGTCGGCGCCGCCGATCAGATGCACCGGCCGGCCCGCCGCGACGAGCTCCTCGTACAGCTCCCGGCGCGGTTCCTGGCCCGCGCAGAGCACGACCGTGTCGACCGGCAGCACATGCTGCTCGCCGTCCACGGTCAGGTGCAGTCCCGCGTCGTCGATCCGGTCGTAGGTGGCGCCCGCGATCATGGTGACGCCCCGGTGGCGGAGCTCGGTGCGGTGGATCCACCCCGTGGTCTTGCCCAGCCCCGCGCCGACCTTGGTCGCCTTGCGCTGGATCAGGTGGACCGTGCGCGGCGGCCTCGGGCGCTCCGGCAGACGGAGCCCGCCCCGGTGGGCGTAGGCGGTGTCCACGCCCCAGCTGCGCAGGAAGGCCTCGGGGTCCTGGCTCGTGCCCTCCCCGGAGTCGGTGAGGAACGCGGCGACGTCGAAGCCGATGCCGCCCGCCCCGACGACCGCGACCCGGTCGCCGACCGGCGCCTTGTCGCGCAGCACGTCCAGGTAGCCGACCACGCTGGGGTGGCCGGCCCCCTCGATGGGCGGGGTGCGCGGCTCGACCCCGGTGGCGAGCACCACCTCGTCGTAGCCGTCGAGCGTGTCCGCCCCGGCGCGGGTGGAGAGCCGTACGTCGACCTCCAGCTCGCGCAGCCGGGTGCGGAAGTAGCGCAGCGTCTCGTCGAACTCCTCCTTGCCGGGCACCTGGCGCGCCACGTCGAGCTGGCCGCCGATCTCGTCGGCCGCCTCGAAGAGGGTGACCGCGTGGCCGCGTTCGGCCGCCGTGACCGCGCAGGCCAGTCCGGCCGGTCCCGCGCCGACGACCGCGACGCTCCGGCGGGTCCGGGTGGGGGAGAGGACCAGCTCGGTCTCGTGGCAGGCCCGGGGGTTGACCAGGCAGGACGTGATCTTGAGGCTGAACACGTGGTCCAGGCACGCCTGGTTGCAGCCGATGCAGGTGTTGATGGCGTCGGAGCGGCCGGCCGCCGCCTTCGCCACGAACTCGGGGTCGGCGAGGAAGGGCCGGGCCATCGACACCATGTCCGCGCGGCCCGAGGCGAGGATCTCCTCGGCGACCTCGGGGGTGTTGACCCGGTTGCTCGTCACCAGCGGTACGGAGACCGCGCCGCGCACCTTCTCGGTCACCCAGGTGAACGCACCGCGCGGCACCGACGTCGCGATGGTGGGGATGCGGGCCTCGTGCCAGCCGATACCGGTGTTGATGAGGGTCGCCCCGGCCGCCTCGACCGCGCGGGCGAGGTGCACGACCTCCTCCAGGGTCGAGCCGTCCGGCACCAGGTCGAGCATGGAGAGCCGGTAGATCAGGATGAAGTCGTCGCCGACGGCCTCGCGCACCCGGCGCACGATCTCGACCGGGAAGCGCACACGGTTCTCGTACGAGCCGCCCCAGCGGTCGGTGCGGTGGTTGGTCTCCGCCACGACGAACTCGTTGATGAGGTAGCCCTCGGAGCCCATGATCTCGACGCCGTCGTACCCGGCCCGTCGGGCGAGGACGGCGGCGCGGACGAACTCCTCGATCGTCTCCTCGACCTCCTCGTCCGTCAGCGCGTGCGGGGTGAAGCCGCTGATCGGCGCCTTGAGGGCGCTCGGCGCCACCAGGTCCGGGTGGTGCGCGTACCGGCCGAAGTGCAGGATCTGCAGCGCGATCCGGCCGCCCGCCTCGTGCACCGCCGAGGTGATCCGGGTGTGCTCCTCGGCCTCCGCCCCGGTGGTCAGCTTGGCGCCGCCGGGCGCGGAACAGCCGCGCTCGCTGGGCGCGATGCCGCCCGTGACGATGAGGCCCACACCGCCGCGGGCGCGCTCGGCGTAGAACGCGGCCATCCGCTCGAAGCCGTTCTCGGCCTCTTCGAGACCGGTGTGCATCGACCCCATGACCACCCGGTTGGGGAGGGTGGTGAATCCGAGGTCCAGGGGGCTCAGCAGCGTGGGGTAGGGGCTCATGGGGGTCTCCTCGCGCGATGTCGTCCCGCCAGTTGTAGAGGACCGGGACGTCATTGTGCAACTAGTTGCACAATGACGTACGTCGCATCCGGGCGCCCGCCCGGGATGCCCGGGGACGCCCCTCGGCGTCTCTCGCGCGACCGCGCGGGCATCCCCCGTACGGAGTAACCGGCCGCGCCCCCGCAACGGCGCCGCGCGACAGTGGAGCGGTACCCCGTCCGCCTCGTTCCCGGGAGCTTCCATGGCCTGTCTCAACCGGCGTGACCTCGGCCTGCTCGTCCTGCGCGCCGGCACCGGCGCCGTCCTCGCCGCCCACGGCTCCCAGAAGCTCCTGGGCTGGTTCGGCGGCGGAGGGGTCGAGGGCACCACGGCCGCCATGGAGGCCATGGGCTTCCATCCCCCCAAGCACAGCGCCGTCGCCGCCGGGCTCGGCGAAGCGGGCGGCGGCGTGCTGCTCGCGCTCGGCCTCGCCACCCCGGCGGCCGGAGCCGCCGCCGCCGGAGCGATGGCCGGCGCGGTCGCCGTGCACGCCCCCGCCGGATTCTTCGCGCAGGGCGGCGGATACGAGTACCCGGCGTTCCTCGGCTTCACCGCCGCCGCGATCGGCATCGCCGGCGCCGGACGCTACTCCCTGGACCACGCCACCGGCCACGCGCTCGACAAGCCGTGGGTGGTCGCGCTGGCCTTCCTCGGCACCGCCGCGGCAGCCGCCGCCGTCGTCGGCAAGCGCGCGAAGGCGCAGAGCGCCCCGCCCGAGGAGCCCGAAGCGGTCTGAAGCCCGGTTCCTCCGCCGCCCCGGATTCCGCGGGCCCTGGCATTGATCCGCCGTTCAGGGGCACCCGTCGCTCCATGACGAGTGCGACAGCGGAACGCGGACGAGAACGGGCCCGGAGCGCGGCCGACGGGAAAGCGGTCGAGACGGCGGCGCGCGCCGGGTTCGTCGCGCGTGGGGTGATCTACCTGCTGATCGGGGTGCTCGCCCTGCGCGTCGCCTTCTCCGGCGGCGGTGGGGGAGAGCAGGCCGACCGGGGCGGCGCGCTCAAGGAAGTGGCCGAGCAGCCCCTGGGAGTCGCCCTTCTGTGGCTGCTCGGCATCGGCGTCGTCGGCATGGCGCTCTGGCGGCTCTCCGAGGCACTGTTCGGCCAGGCCGGCCCCGACGGCCACAAGCCGGTCAAGCGGATCGTCGCCGCGGGACGCTGCGTCTTCTACGCCTTCGTCGCCTACTCCGTGCTCTCCTACGCGGCCGGGGACAAGGGCAGCGGCAGCGGATCGAGCGACAAGAAGACCGACGACGTCACCGCCAAGGCTCTGGACTGGCCCGGCGGCCAGTGGATCGTGGGCGCGGCCGGAGCCGTCGTCGTGGGCGTCGGACTCTGGATGGCCTTCCGGGCGGTGACCCTGAAGTTCCGCAAGCACCTCGACATGTCCGGCAGCGGAGAGAAGACCCGCCGGGCCGTCGACGTGGTCGGTGTGTTCGGAGGCGCGGCCCGGGGCGTCGTCTTCGGCACGGCGGGCGGGTTCGCGATCGCCGCGGCCGTCCAGCACGAGCCCGGACAGGCCAAGGGCATGGACGACACCCTGCGCTCCTTCACCGACACCCCCGCCGGACCCTGGCTGCTCGCGCTCATCGCCCTCGGACTGGCCGCCTTCGGGCTCTTCTCCTGGGCCAACGCCCGCTGGCGCAAGGTCTGACACCCCACCCACCCCTGCCTCACAGACACGGCCCCGCCGGGCACCCCCACCCACCGGCGGGGCCGTCCCGCGTCCGGGCACCCGGGCGGTGTCCGGCCACGCGGGCCGGACACCGCCCCCGCGACGGGAAGGGCCGAGCCCTCAGCGCAGGTCCCGCGCCTGCTTGAACCGGGCCAGTGAGTCCGCCAGACCGACCAGCGGATCGGGGTAGTCCAGCGCGGCGCGCTCCGCCTCCGGAAGCTTCCACGGCTCGTGCACCGCTCCGCCCGCGACGCCCGCCAACTCCGGTACCCAGCGGCGTACGTACGCCCCGTCGGGGTCGTAACGGTGGCCCTGGCGCACCGGGTTGAGCACCCGGTTGGGGCGGCTGTCCGTCCCGGTGCCCGCCACCCACTGCCAGTTGAGCTGGTTGTTGGCGATATCGCCGTCCACCAGCAGGTCCAGGAAGTGCCGCGCGCCGATCCGCCAGTCCACGTACAGCGTCTTCGCCAGGAAGCTCGCCGCGAGCAGCCGGCCGCGGTTGTGCATCCAGCCCTCGTGGCGCAGCTGACGCATCGCGGCGTCCACGACGGGATAACCGGTGCGCCCCTGCCGCCACGCCTCGATCTCGTCCCCCGCCTCCTCCTCGTCCCGCCACGTGTCGTGCTGCGTACGGTAGTTCTCGTGGGCGGCGGCCGTGCGGGCGGCGAGGACCTGGTGGTGGAAGTCGCGCCAGCACACCTGCCGCACGAACGCCTCCGCACCCGCGCCGCCCGCGCTGCGGGCCCTCCCCACCAGCTCCACCGGTGAGACGGTGCCGAAGTGCAGATGCGGCGAGAGCCGCGAGGTCGCGTCGCCCGCGAGGTCGTCGTGCGTGTCCTCGTAGGACTGGAGCCCGGATCGGCGCCACGCGGTGACCAGGGCCCGGCCCGCCTTCTCGCCGCCCTCCGCCAGGGCGGGCGAGACCCCAGACACACGTGTGCGGGACGGAAGTTCGCCGGAGCGCGCGCTGTCCGGCACCCGGACCTCGCGCGGCGGGCCGAGGGGGTCCCGCAACCGCTCCTGGGACCAGCGCCGGAAGTACGGGGTGAACACGGCGAAGTGGTCCGCCCCCGAGCCCGTCGGCCGTACCGTCCCCGGTGCGACGGCCGTCACCACCGCGTCGTGCACGTGCAACTTCGCACCGCGCGAATCCAGTTCCTCGCGCAGCCGCTCCTCACGGGCGTGGGCGTACGCGCTGACCCCGCCGGACATGTGGACGTCCCGGGCACCGGTCTCGGCGGCGACCCGGCAGACCTCCTCGGACACGTCCCCGGTACGGATCACCAGCCGCCCGCCCCGCTCGCGCAGCCCCGCGTCCAGGTCCCGCAGGCAGTCGGCGAGGAAGGCCCGCCGGTTGGGCACCGCGAAACCGGCCTCCTCCACGCGCCGGTCGAGGACGAAGAGCGGCACGATCTCGTCGCTCGCGGCCGACGCGGCCCGCAGCGGCGGATGGTCGTGCAGCCGCAGATCGGAGGTGAACAGGACGACCGAGACGGTCATGGCGCTACTCCTGGGCGGGTCGGAACAGGAACGAGGACTGGGGACTGGGAACTGAGGGAGTTTCAGGTGTGTCCGGTTCTTCCGTGCGGCGGGGCGGTCCGGATGCGCCGCCACCGGACGGCGGTGCCGTGCCGGCCGTCCGTGTCGTTCAGTTCTGCTCCCGGGGGCGGGGACGCACCGACGCGGTCTCAGCCCGGGACCGGGCCGAGCCGGGGGTCCGGGACGCGGCGCGGGCGATGTTGCGGGCCATTCCGCCGAAGACGACCGCGTGGAAGGGCGAGACGCTCCACCAGTAGGCGTGGCCCAGCAGCCCGCGCGGGTGGAAGAGCGCGCGCTGACGGTAGTGGGAGCGCCCGTCGTCCCGCTCCTCCACGTACATCTCCAGCCAGGCCAGCCCCGGCAGCCGCATCTCGGCCCGCAGCCGCAGCAGCCTGCCCGGCTCGATCTCCTCCACGCGCCAGAAGTCCAGCGAGTCCCCGACCCGGAGCCGGTCGGCGTCGCGGCGGCCCCGCCGCAGCCCGACCCCGCCCATCGCCCGGTCCAGCCACCCCCGCACCGCCCAGGCCAGCGGGAACGAGTACCAGCCGTTGTCGCCCCCGATCCCCTCCACCACCCGCCACAGCGCCGCCGGGGAGGCGTCCACGTCCCGCCCCCGGACGTCCTCGTACAGACTGCCGCCCGCCCAGTCCGGGTCCGTGGGCAGCGGGTCGCTGGGCGCGCCCGCGAGCGAGGCGGAGGACCACCGGGTGGTCACCTTCGCCTCCCGGACCCGCTGGAGGGCCAGGCCGAGTGCCTTGTCGAAGGGGAAGGGCTGACCTGGCCCGTCCGGGACGTACCGCGCGATGTCGTGCTCGCGGCAGACCACCTCGTACCTCAGCGACTCCGCGAGCGGCCGGGCGAGGGCCCGGGGCACCGGTGTGACCAGTCCGATCCAGTGGCTGGACAGCCGGGGGGTGAGCATCGGGACGGGCAGGATCAGCCGTTTCGGCAGGCGCCCGACCTCGGCGTACCGCTCCATCATCACCCGGTACGTCAGGACGTCGGGGCCGCCGATGTCGAAGGTGCGGTGCACGTCCCGCGGCATCCGGGCACAGCCGACGAGGTAGCGCAGCACGTCCCGGACGCCGATCGGCTGGATCCGGGTGGACACCCAGCTCGGGGTGACCATGACCGGCAGCCGTTCGGTGAGGTAGCGGAGCATCTCGAAGGACGCCGAACCCGACCCGATGATGACGGCGGCCCGCAGCACGGCCGTCGGCACCCCCGAATCCAGCAGGATGCGTCCGACCTCCGCGCGGGACCGCAGATGCGGGGAGAGCTCCTCCTCCGGTACGTCGCCGGGCGTCAGGCCCCCCAGGTAGACGATGCGGTCCACTCCCGCCGCGCGGGCCTGTTCTCCGAAGGTCCGGGCCGCCCTGCGGTCGGTCTCCTCGAAGCCGGACCCGGTGCCCAGCGCGTGCACCAGGTAGTACGCGACGTCGATGCCCCGCATGGCTTCCGCCAGCGACGTGGGATCGGTGACGTCCCCGCGCACCACCTCCGCCTCGGCGGCCCAGGGGAAGTCGCGCAGCTTCTCGGGGGTCCTCGCCAGACAGCGCACCCGGTGGCCGGCCGCCAGCAGCTCCGGCACCAGGCGGCCCCCGATGTAACCGGTGGCCCCCGTGACCAGGCAGTGCAGGCCCTCGCCGCCTTCCGCGGTCTGCTCGGCCGTCTCCTTGGCCCTCTCCATGGTGCCTCCGCCTCGGGATCGATTCCGGTCTTCTGCTTCCACCGTCCTCGCCCGTACGGCATTCCGCCCGGTGGGGCCCGGCCGGACGACGCTCCGACACGTCCGGGACGGCCGAATGGGTCGCGGGGCCGCTCCGGGGCCCCCGCCACCGGCCCCGGCAGCCACCGTCCGGCCGGTCGGCGTGATCCCCTCGGGAGTCAGTGCCTCGCGCCCCGGCCGGTACGGATCGGGGCCCGCCCGCATCCGCCGGACGGGGGACGCCGGAAGAGACGCGACGGGCCCGGAGGACAGGGGGTCCGTGACGAGCCCCGTACCGCCGGCGCGCCGGCCCGGCGGTGCGGGGCCCGCCCGAGCGGTACAAAGACCGATGCGACCAGAAGGACCTGCGATGCGCCTCACCCGGGCAGTGGTGTCCGCCTCTGCCGACCACCGGCGGTCGGAGCGGTCCTACGGGGGCGCGCAGCCGCCCGACCGGTCCGCCCGCCCCGCGGCGGGGACCCCGGCCGGTCCGGCCGCGCGGGAGCCGCACACCGCGGCGGCCCACGCGCACGACGTCCCGGCGGAGGGCGTCCCCGTCGAGGGGCGACACGACCGGGCGCACGACGGGCCCCCGCAGGAGCCGGACGCGGACCGCACGCGCGGGGACCGCGACGGCCGTGCCCCGGGCCGCCCGGCCGGGGCGGCCCCGCCCCGCCCCGAGGCGCCCGCCGCCGAAGGCCCCGAAGCCGCCGGATCCGCCGGACCCCTGGGTCCCGTGCGTCCTGTGGATCTTGTCGGGACCGTCGACAGCGTCGAGAACGTGGATGCCCAAGACGCCCAAGACGCCCAAGACGCCCAAGACGCCCAAGATGCCCGGGAGCCCGTCGGGTCCGTCGAGTCCGTCGACGCGGACGTGGCGGGAGCCGTCCTGCGGACCGCCCGTACGGTGCTCCGGGAGCACCTCGCCGAGGCCGCCGCCATCGACGCCGTCTTCGCCCGGGACGTGGCCCGCCGGGTCGCGGACTTCACCCTCGGCGGCGGGAAGCGCGCCCGGCCCCGCTTCCTCTGGTGGGCGATGCGGGCCTGCGGCGGCGGCGCCGGCGCGGTGGACGCGGCGCTGCGCCTCGGCGTCGCCCTCGAACTCATCCAGACCTGCGCGCTGGTCCACGACGACGTGATGGACGGCTCCGCGCTCCGCCGGGGCCGCCCCGCCGTCCACGTGGAGCTGGCGGATCTGACCGGCGGACCTCCGGACACCGCGTTCGGCACCTCGGCGGCCGTCCTCGTCGGCGACCTCGCCCTCGCCTGGGCGGACGACACCGTCGCCGCCGTCACCATGGACCCCGCCACCCGTAGCCGGGTCCTGGCGATCTGGCGGGCGATGCGCACCGAGATGGTGGCCGGCCAGTACCTCGACCTCCACGGCCAGGCAGCCGCGACCCGTACCGCCGCGCACGCCCTGCGAACCGCCTGCCTCAAGAGCGCCCTCTACTCCGTGGAGCGCCCCCTTGCCCTCGGCGCCGCGCTGGCGGGCGCCGACGACCGTACGACCGCCGCCCTCCGCGCGGCGGGCCGCAGTGCGGGCACCGCCTTCCAGCTCCGCGACGACCTGCTCGGCGCGTTCGGCGACCCGGCCGTCACGGGGAAGCCCTCCGGCGGCGACCTCCGCGACGGCAAGCCCACCTACCTGGTGGCCGTCGCACGGGAGCGCGCCGAGGCGGCGGGCGACACCGCGGTGCTCGCGGTCCTGGACGAGGGAGTGGGCGACCCCGGCCTCACCGAGGAAGGGCTCGCCCGGGTACGGGAAGCGCTCACCCTCGGCGGGGCGCGCGCCGCTGTCGAACACCGGGCCAACCGGCTCGCCGCCGAGGCCGAGGCCCGCCTCGACCTCGCCGGACTCGCCCCGGCGGGCGCCCGGCAGCTGCGCCTGCTGCTGCGGGAGACCGCGGTCGGGCGCACCCCGTCACCACCCGCGACCGCATCCGGCATCGCCCCCGAAGGAGACACCACCCGATGAGGACCGTCACCGGGCGCACCGACCACGTCGTGGTGATCGGAGCGGGCCTCGCCGGCCTGTCCGCCACGCTCCACCTGCTCGGCGCCGGCCGCCGGGTCACCGTCGTCGAACGCGACCTCACGCCGGGCGGACGCGCCGGACTGCTGGAGCGCGGCGGCTACCGCATCGACACCGGCCCCACCGTGCTGACCATGCCCGACCTCGTCGAGGAGGCCTTCGCGGCCGTCGGGCACCGGCTCGCCGACCGGCTCGACCTGGTCCCGCTCCACCCCGCCTACCGCGCCTGGTTCGCCGACGGCTCCACCCTCGACGTGCACACCGAACCGGCGGCGATGGAGGCCGCCGTCGAGGAGTTCGCCGGTGGCCACGAGGCGCTCGGCTACCGCCGGCTGCGGTCGTGGCTGGAACGCCTCTACGCCGTCCAGATGCGCCGCTTCATCGACGCCAACTTCGACTCCCCGCTGCAACTCCTCCACCCCGACCTGGCCCGGCTCGCCGCGCTCGGCGGCTTCGGCCGGCTCGACGCCCGGATCGGCCGCTACCTGAGCGACGAACGGCTGCGCCGCGTCTTCTCCTTCCAGGCCCTGTACGCCGGAGTGCCCCCGGCCCGGGCGCTCGCCGCGTACGCCGTCATCGCCTACATGGACACGGTCGCCGGGGTGTACTTCCCGCGCGGCGGGATGCACGCCCTGCCGCGGGCCCTCGCGGACTCGGCCGCCGAGGCCGGTGCCGCGTTCCGCTACGGCGAGTCCGTCAGCAGCCTGGAGCGCTCCGGGGAGCGGGTCACCGCCGTCGTCACCGACCGGGGCCGCATCCCCTGCGACGCGGTCGTCCTCACCCCGGACCTGCCCGTCAGCTACCGGCTGCTCGGCCGCGCCCCCCGCCGCCCGGGCGGCATCCGGCACGCGCCGTCCGCCGTCGTCCTGCACGCCGGAACGGACCGCACCTGGCCCGGACTCGCCCACCACACCCTCTCGTTCGGCCGGGCCTGGAAGGGCACCTTCCACGAACTCACCCGCACCGGCTCCCTGATGACCGACCCCTCGCTGCTCATCACCCGCCCCACCGCCCAGGACCCCGCACTCGCCCCGCCCGGCAAGCACCTCCACTACGTGCTCGCCCCCTGCCCCAACACCGACATCGGCCCCTCCGCCCGCACCTGGGACGAGCTCGCCCCCCGCTACCGGGACCGCCTGCTCACCGAACTCGAACGCCGGGGACTCGCCGGACTGGGCGCCGCCATCGAGGAGGAGTGCCTGGTCACCCCGGTCGACTGGACCGCCCAGGGACACGCCGCGGGCACCCCCTTCTCGGCCGCCCACACCTTCCCGCAGACCGGCCCCTTCCGCCCCCGCAACCTCGTGAGGGGCACCACCAACGCCGTCCTCGCCGGGTGCGGCACCACCCCCGGCGTCGGCGTGCCGACCGTGATCGTCTCCGGAAAGCTCGCCGCCGCCCGGATCACCGGTGCGCCGCGCCCCCGCCGCGCCACCCCGCGCCCCGTACCGAAAGGCACCTGGGTATGACCGCCCGTGAACTCGACGCGGCAGCCATCCACGACCCCGCCCTGCGCGCCGCGTACGCCACCTGCCGGAGCCTCAACGCACGCCACGGCAGGACGTACTTCCTCGCCACCCGCCTGCTCCCCGCCGACCGCCGCCCCGCCGTGCACGCCCTCTACGGCTTCGCCCGCCGGGCCGACGACATCGTGGACGACCTGACCGCCGACGCGGGCCCCGACGAACGCGCGCGGGCGCTGCTCGCCTTCGAACTGCGGCTCGCCGAGGGCCTCACGCACGGCACCGCCGACGAACCGGTGATCCGGGCCCTGGTCCACACCGCGTCCGTGTACGGCATCGACCACCGCCACTTCACCGACTTCATGGCCTCCATGCGCAGCGACCTCACGGTGACCGGGTACGCCTCCTGGAAGGAACTCGGCGGCTACACCCACGGATCGGCCGCCGTGATCGGCCTCCAGATGCTGCCCGTCCTCGGCACGGTCGTCCCCCGCGAGGAGGCCGCCTCGTACGCCGCCGACCTCGGCGTCGCCTTCCAGCTCACCAACTTCCTCCGGGACGTGGGCGAGGACCTCGACCGGGGCCGCGTCTACCTCCCGGCCGACCTGCTCGCCGCGCACGGAGTGGACCGCGAACTCCTGCTGCACAGCCGGGCGTCGGGCCGCAACGACCCGCGCGTCACCGCCGCGCTCAAGGCCGCCGCCGCGCACACCCGGGAGATCTACCGGCGGGCCCTGCCCGGCATCGCCCTGCTCGCCCCCGAGTCACGCCCCTGCATCCGCACCGCGTTCGTGCTGTACGGAGGCATCCTCGACGCCATCGAGGCGGACGGCTACGCCGTGCTCCACCGGCGCGCGGTCGTCTCCCGCGCCCGCCGCGCCACTGTCGCCCTGGACGGCCTGGTACGCGCCCTCGCCGCCCGCCCGGCCCGCCCCACCGGCGCACCCCGGCCGACGGCCCCGCGCCGCCCCCTCCCGGCGGGCCCGCCGCACCGCACCCGGGCCACCGCCGACACCGCACACGAGGACGTGGCATGACGCACCCCGGAACCGGCCGGCCCGCCCGCCGCGGCCGTATCCCGCTGCGGCTGCGCCGCGCCCCCGTGCCGTGGGAGCGCCAGCGCCCCACCTGGCGCGACGCCCGTCCCGCCCTCATCGCGAGCGCCCTCGAACACGCGCTGAGCCGCCCCTCCGGCAACTGGTACGTCATCGGCGCCTCCCGCCGCATCACCCCCGGCCGTTCCTTCGGCCGCACCGTCCGGGGCACCGAGGTCGTCGCCTGGCGCGACGCCTCCGGCCGCCTGCGGGCAGGACCCGGCGCCTGCCCGCACCTGGGCGCACCGCTGAAGGACAGCCCGGTCCGCTGCGGCACCCTCGTCTGTCACTGGCACGGACTCGCCCTGAACGGCGAGCCGTTCGCCGGGTGGGAACCGTACCCGGCCTTCGACGACGGAGTCCTCGCCTGGGTGCGGCTGGACGCGGTGGGCGGCGAGACGCCGCTGGACCGGCCCGTCCTCCCCGAGCGGCCGGTCCCCGCGACGGCCGTCGACGCGGTGTACGAGGGCTTCGGCACCTGTGAACCCGAGGACGTCGTCGCCAACCGCCTCGACCCCTGGCACGGCGCCTGGTTCCACCCGTACTCCTTCGTCGACCTGACCGTGCTCGACGTCCCCGGCGGCGACGCGGGGGACGGCCGGGACGGGTTCGCGGTCGACGTCTCCTTCAAGGTGGCGGGCCGCGTCGTGGTGCCCGTACGCGCCGTGTTCACCGCGCCCGAACCCCGCACCGTCGTCATGCACATCACCGAAGGCGAGGGCCGGGGCTCCGTGGTCGAGAGCCACGCCACCCCGCTCGGCACCGACCCCGCCGGCCGGCCGCGCACCGCCGTGGTCGAGGCCGTCGTCGCCGCCTCCGACCGGCGCGGCTTCGCGCTCGCCCGCGCGGCGGCCCCGCTGCTGCGCCCGCTGATGCGGGCCTCCGCCGGGCGGCTCTGGCGCGACGACCTCGCGTATGCCGAACGCCGCTGGGCGCTGCGCGACAGCGGGCGGTTCCCGGGCTGAGCGGGCCCTTCGCACGGAGAGCAAGGGGCCTACCCGGGACCGGGCCCGGGGCGGTGCGGGGGGTCTCCGATCCCGGCGGAGACGGCGTGCAGACCGCCGTCGGCGTGGAGCACCTGTCCGGTCGTGCGCCCGGCGAGATCGGAGAGCAGGAACAGCACCGCGCCGACCACCTGCCCGGGGTCCGACCGGTCCCAGCCGAGCGGCGCCCAGCTCTCGTAATGGTCGGCCAGCGCGTCGAAACTCCCCACACCCTTCGCGGACAGGGTCTCCAGAGGTCCGGAGGCGACCAGGTTGACCCGCACGCCCTCGGGCCCCAGATGCAGCGCGAGGTAGCGGGCGACCGCCTCCAGCGAGGCCTTGAACACCCCCATCCAGTCGTAACCGGGCAGCGCGCGGGCGCTGTCCACGGTGATCCCCACCACGCTGCCGCCCCGGTCACCCGCCGTCAGCAGGGGAGCGAGGGCGGCGGTGAGCCGTTGCAGCGAGTACGCGGACACCTGGAAACCGGACAGGGCGCTGGCCGGCGGCGTACCGAGGAAGGCGCCGCTGACCGCGTCGGCGGGCGCGTAGGCGATGCTGTGCAGCACCCCGTCCAACCCGCCCCACCGGCCGGCCAGTTCCTTCGCCACGGCGGCGAAGGCCGACTCGTCGGTGACGTCGAGTTCGAGTACGTCCGGCGGGGAGGGCAGCCGCAGCGCGGCCTTGCGGGTGATCCGGGCGGCCCGTCCGAAGGAGCTGAGCACGATCTCGGCCCCCTGCCGCTGGAGCGCCGCCGCGACGTGCCAGGCGATCGACTCCTGATTGGTCACCCCGGTGATCAGATAGCGGCGGCCGGTGAAGTCGAACACGCTCATGGCGCTCCCAGTACGAGGACGGCGTTGTGCCCGCCGAAGCCCAGCGAGTCCGACAGCCCGACCGCGCGGTTCGGGCCCGGACTCAGCGAACGGGCGGACGTGATGTGGTCCACCGCCCCCAGCCGGGCGTCCGGCTCGCTGAGCCCGTAGGTCGCGGGTGCGAGCCCGGCGCGCAGCGCACCGAGGGTGGCGATGGCCTCCACCGCCCCGCCGGCACCGAAGAGGTGCCCGGTGGCGGCCTTCGTGGAGGAGAGGGGGACGGACGCGAGCGCTTCGCCGAGCGCCAGGCGCAACGCGCGGATCTCCGCCTCGTCGTTCAGCTGCGTGCCCGTGCCGTGGGCGTTGATGTAGCAGAGGTCGGCGGGGGTGACGCCCGCGTCGCTCAGCGCACGCCGGATCGCCCGGGCCGCGGGAACCCCGTCGGGTGCCGGCGCGGTGAGGTGGTGGGCGTCGGAGCTGGCGCCGTAGCCCAGCACCAGCCCGTGGATCGTGGCACCCCTGGCCCGGGCCCCCTCGACGCTCTCCAGCACGAGGATTCCGGCGCCCTCGCCCATGACGAATCCGTCGCGTCCCGCGTCGAACGGCAGGCAGCGGCCCGTCGGGGACAGCGCCCCGGCCTCGGCGAAGGAGTCCCGCACGAGCGGCAGCAGCACCGCCTCCGCCCCGCCGACGACCGCCGCCGCGGCCTCACCGCGACGGATCGCCCCCAGCGCGACCCCGATGGCCTGCGCCCCGGCCGCACAGGCGCCCGAGGTGGCGAAGGACTCGCCGCCCAGACCGTAGCGCGTGCTCAGAGCCGCCGCCGCGCTGTTGGACATCATCAGCGGGACCGTCAACGGGGACGCGGCACCGCCCTGGCTTCCCTCCGGAACACCGCCGAGGCCGGTGCCGACGACACAGCGGACACGTTCGGCCGGATACGGCAGCCCCGCGAGCCAGCCCGCCTGCTCCAGGGCCTCCTCGGCGGCGACGAGCGCGAGCTGGGAGAACCGGGCGTTCCGCCTGCGCTCACGGCGGGTCAGGAAATCGCCCGCGTCGAACTCGGCGCAGTGGCCCTCGCCCGCCCCCAGACCGGTCTCGCCGGCGGCGAGACGGTCGGTCAGTACGGCGGCACCGACGCCGAGCGGAGTGACCGCGCCGACGCCGGTGACCGCGACCGCAGATGTCAACTGGCGGCCTGTTCGGTGATCTTGGCCGCGAGCTGACCCACGGTCACGTCGGCGAGCTCCGCACGCGGAATGCTGACCCCGTACGTGCGCTTCACGGTTGCCATCAGCTCGCCCACGTCCAGGGAGTCGATGTCCAGGTCGTCGAACTTGGCGTCGGGGGAGATGGTCTCCTCCTCGACGCCCGACTCGATGAGCTCGGTGCGGATGAGGTCGAGTACGGACTCGGCGGTTGCAGGTGCGGACATGATCGCTCCCTCTCTGAGGCTCGGTGATGCGCGGCGGTGCCGCTCGGTGGTGCTCAGCGGTTGAAATTCGGGGACTGCCCCTGGGACCAGGCCCACTGACGCCAGTAGCTCTCGGCCAGGTCCAGCCAGGTCTCCAGCCGCTGAGGGCTGTCGAGGAAGTGGTTGAGACTGACCATCAGCCAGCTGTAGACGGCCTGGCTGTCGCGGCAGCCGCCGCAGTCTCCCGAGGTGCAGCAGAACTGCAGCGTCTCGTAGTCCGCGCCGTAGACCGCGAACCCGTCGAGCACCGGGTTGCCGTTGCTCACCCGCAGCTCGTGCTCGGGCATGTCGACGCTGATGCTCGGGCAGACGTCGTAGCCGAACCGCGCGCCCCAGTGGCCGCGTCCGGTGATCAGCGCCTCGATGAAGTACGGATGGCTGACGACCGTGTCGGGGTACAGCTCCTTGACCCGCAGCGCCTCGCCCAGCGTGCGCTGCTCGTTCTCGATCCGCAGCGGGTGGTCGGAGCCGTGTGCGCTGTAGAAGTTGAACGTCACCACGTTGCCGTTGTCGCGGATCGCCCGCACCGTGGGCTCCACGTACGGCAGTCCCTCTTCGGACAGTGCGAAGACGAACGTCACCCGGGGATCGTCCTTGTAGTGCTTGAGCCCCTTCTCGAACAGGCCGGTGAACGACGAGCCGTTCGGCCGGTGCGCGCGCAGCGCGTCGTCGAGCGGGCCGCCGCCGAACAGGCTGATGCCGACCGCTACGTTCTCGAACCCCTCCCGGGGCAGCGGGCGCAGACCGTTGGAGGAGATGGTGATGTAGGGAAGTTCCTCCACGAACGGCTGCACCCGGTCGAGCACGATGGTCGGCTCTCCGCCGATCAGGGTGGCCTGGGTGACGCCGTCCGCGGCCAGCTTCCGCGCGAACTCCCGGATGACGCCCGGGTCCGAGGTCTCCCTGACGGCGGTGTCGAAACCGCCTTCGAAGTACCAACAGCCCTTGCACCGGATGTTGCAGGCGGTGGTGAGGTGCACCTCGCATCCGCGCACCCGGATGCCCATGGTGCGCAGAGCCTTCAGCCGATCGGCGAAGTCCGGTCGACCGGCGAGCAGTTCACGCAGGCGGGCCTTGGACTCCGCGCGCGACGGCGGGCGGGGGGTGATGGCTACAGGTATGGCCATGGCAGTCTCCGCAACCTACTCGGGTACGCGCAGGCCGAGATTGGCTATGCGCGGCAGAACCTTCTCGCGCCACAGCTCGATGGCCTCGGCGTTGGTGGTCTTTCGCAGGCCGTAGCGCACGACCGCCTGCGAGCGCTTGGTGTTGGGGCTGCCGAGGATTCCGACGAACATCGGCCACAGGCGGTCGAGTGCCGCCTGAAGCTGCTCCCGTCCCTCCTCGGTCTCCGCGAGATTGCGGCAGACCCTGGCTCCGTGAGCGATGTGGATCCTCTCGTCCTGGATGATCGTACGGACCGCTTCGGCCCAGGGCTTGTAGCTGCTCTCTGCGAACTCGCGCAGCATCACCATCGCGGTCTCCTCCCCGATGTAGGAGTAGACGCCGCGTTCCGCCCAGGTCGAGCAGGTGTGCATCCGGTCGTCGGCGAACAGCATCCGCTCGGAGATGCTCTGGGACTCCATGTAGGAGGTGTCGACGCCGAGATCGGCGAGAATACGCTTACCGATCTTGTAGTGGTCGTATTCCTCGGCGGCGCGCTCGGCGCAGACCTGGCGTTCCTCCGAAGTGGGCGCGAGCGGCAGGAACATCAGCGCGTAGTCGTCGCCGCCCGAAAGTTCACCCTCGGTGTTGATGGTGATCTGGCTGATCAGCATCTTCTGGTACTCGCGGGGCATCCGGTGGAATTCCTCCGGCGTGCGCACCACGACTTCCTCGTCATCCAGAATCGCAGTCGTCGTCAAGCGTCCTCACCCCTTCGCGGGTCGATGGCGGGGGGTGTGGACGGGAAGTGACGATATGTCATACACCCTCGGCACACAGAGGATTACCCCCCGAGCTCGCTCAAGCACCCTGCCACACCGAGAGCTGTCGGGGCCAGAGTCCGTAGACGATCAGCGCCGGGATTCCCCTGGCGTCCGACGTCAGTTGTTCCCACTTCATTCTTTCTCGCCGGTGAGGTCCCTTTTCCCTCTTTCTCGACGGGAGTGGAAAGGTGCGGTACATGCATGTGGAAAGGTGCGGTACATGCATGTAGCACGCTGCTGTGCCAGCTGCTACTGTCGCGGTCGATGTCCTCAACTCCTGATCCCGGTAACGCTTCCGGCCCTCTGCGCCGGGCCATGGAAACCATCCGCACCCTGCGGGAACAACTCGACGGGCGGCGCGAGGAACGGCGTATCGCCATCGTCGGCACGGGACTGCGCGCACCCGGTGGAATCGCCGATCGGGGAACGTACTGGCGCGCCCTGGCCGCCGGCCGGGACCTGACCGGCGCATTGCCGGAACAGCGGCGCCGCGCATTTCCGGGAGAGTGGGACGGCCTCCTCTCCCGCGGCGGATATCTGGACGACGTGCTCGGGTTCGACGCGAAGTTTTTCGGCATATCCCCCCGGGACGCGCGAAATCTCGACCCGCAGCACCGTCTGCTCCTCGAAGTGGTCTGGGAAGCGTTCGAGGACGCGGCGATCCTGCCCGCGCGCGCCGCCGCATCGACCGGCGTGTTCGTCGGCATCACCGGTCAGGACTACCGGCAGTGGGCCGAGGACGAGCCCAGCTCCTCCTGGCTGATCGGCAACGGCCACTGCTTCGCCGCAGGCCGGCTCGCCTACACCCTCGGCTTCCAGGGTCCGGCCATGGCGATCGACACGGCCTGCTCGTCCTCCCTGGTCGCCGTGCACACCGCGGCCCGTGCCCTGGTCGCGGGGGACTGCGACGTGGCGGTGGCCGGCGGCGTCAACCTGGTGCTCGCGCCGCGCTCCACGGCCGAGATCGCGCGCACCGGGGCACTGTCGCCGGACGGACGGTGCCGTCCCTTCGACGCCCGCGCCAACGGGTTCGTCCGCGGTGAGGGGTGCGGGGCGGTGGTGCTCAAGCGCCTCTCGGACGCGCGGCAGGACGGCGACCGGATCCTCGCCGTGATCGAGGCCACCGGCGTCAACCAGGACGGCCGCTCCTCCGGCTTCACCGCGCCCAACGTACTGGCGCAGAGCCGGCTGATCGAGTCGGTGCTGGCCTCCGCCGGGCTGACCGCCGCCGACATCGGATATCTGGAGGCGCACGGCACCGGTACCCCGCTGGGCGACCCGATCGAGCTGGAGGCGGCCCGGATGGCGCTCGGCCGCACCGGGCAGCGGTGGCACGTGGGATCGGTGAAGGCGAACTTCGGGCACACCGAGGCCGCCGCAGGGGTGCTGGGACTGATCAAAGCCGTCCTGTGCCTGGAACGGCGGCAGATTCCGCGGCAGGCACAGTTCACGACGCTCAACCCGCGGATCGACCTCGGGGACAGCGGCATGACCGTGCCGGCCGAGACGGTCCCCTGGGAAGCGGCGTCGGGCCGCGGCGCGGCCGTCAGCTCCTTCGGCATGAGCGGCACCAACGCCCACGCCGTCCTCTCCGCCGGGGCCGACGCCGCCTCCGACGGCGGACAACTCCCGGACGGCGCCGGGGCGAACGGCTTCCTGGTGAGCGCGCACACGGTCCCGGCGCTGCGCGGCCTGGCGGCCCGCTGGGCGGAGGAGGTGGCGGACCACCCGTATCCCGCGTTCGCCCGCACCGCCACGTACGGCAGGACCCGGCTCCGCCACGCGGTCTGGATCGGCGCGGACAGCACGGACGACGCCCGCGCGGCACTCACCGCACTGGCGAAGGGCGACGACGACCCCCGCGTACGGACCCTGGACGCGGGCGAGACACCGCCCGAGGAGCAGGGGGCCGGGCGCGCGGTCGTCTCCCTGCCAGCCTACCCGTGGGAGCGGACCACGTACTCCGTGCGTCCGGTGTGACGCCGGGACGCCCGGGACACCCGATACGTCCGGCGTGACGCCCGGGACGCCCCGTACGCCTGGTACGCCCGGGACGTCCGGCGTGACGCCCGGGACGTCCCGACCCGCTCCCACGCGCCGCGCCGTCAGCCGACCGTGCCGCCTGCCCCGCCCGCCCCGCCTGCCCCGCCACCCGCGGCGCGGCGGCCGGGGAAGGAGAAGTGCAGCGTCGCCATGGCCACCCGGCGCGCCTGCTCGTCCTCGACCCACGCGGTGAAGACCCCGGTCCGCCTGCCGATGCGCACCGCCTCGATCCTGGCGCGCAGCGGACCCGGCTCGACGGCCTCCAGGAAACTGATGCTGCCCGAACTCAGCACCGCCGACGGTGTCCTGCCCAGGTAGGCGCTCACGGCCAGGTACGCCGACACGTCCGCGAAGGCGAAGATCGCCGGACCCGAGACCGTGCCGCCGGGCCGGACCGACAGGCTCTCCGCGTCGGAGGTGAACAGCACCCCGTCCGGTGTCACCTCGGCGACATCGATGCCCTGCCGGTCCGGCATGAACTCCCTCAGCAGCGTGCGGACTTCCCCCGCGCTGAGGATCGGACGGTCATCCATGCGTCCCCGCCTCCGTCGTGTCGAAGAGCTCCGACAGGGCCACACCCAGACGGGCCGCCGTGCCGTATTTGAACAGCAGGGTCGGGCTGAGTCGCAGCCCGAGCGAGGTCTCCAGCCTGTTGCGGAGCTCCAGGGACATCAGCGAGTCCAGGCCGAGCGCCTTCAACGGCACGTCCCGGTCCAGCCGGCCGGGGTCGACGCGCAGCACCTGCGCGGCCTCCCGGCGCACCGTCTCCTCCAGCAGGGGCCGCCGCAGCTCGGGCGGCACCTCGCGCAGTCCGCCCTCCACCTCGGTCCGCTCGGCCGTCGCGAGGGACTGCCAACTGGTCAGCGCGGCGGACGCGGGGTACGTCTCCAGCCAGCGCCGCGCGTCGAGCGCGACATGGGCGACCACGGCCTCGTCGCTCTCGATGAACGACCGGAGCGCCCGCCAGCAGGCGTCGACGGTGAGGCTGCCCATACCGCGGTCGGCGAGACGGTCACCACGACCGGCCGCCCGGGCCGCGAGACCCACGTCGGCCACCGGCCCCCACTGCACGCTCAGACCGGGCAGGCCCACCGCCCGGCGTTCGACGGCCAGCGCGTCCAGGCCGCTGTTGGCCGCGGCGTAGGCGGCCTGGCCGACGGTGCCGACGAAGGCGGCGGCCGACGAGAAGAGCACGAAGAGGTCCAGCCCGTCGGCGGCGGTGAGCTCGTGCAGCACCCGGGCGCCGTCGGTCTTCGGGCGCAGCACCCGTTCGATCCGCGCGGCGTCGAGACCGCCCAGGGTGGCGTCGTCGAGGATGCCCGCGGCGTGGAAGACCCCGCGCAGCGGCGGCAGGGTGTCCCGGATGTCGTCCAGCACCGTACGCACGCGCTCCCGGTCGGCCACGTCGCCCGACCACACGCCGACGCGGACGCCACGGGCGCGCAGGGCCTCGATCCGGTCCGGGTCGCCGGGTGCGGACCGGCCCAGCAGGGCGATCGCGCCCGCCCCGTTCTCGGCCAGGTACTCCGCCAGGGAGAGCCCGAGCGCGCCGAGGCCGCCCGTGATCAGGTAGCTTCCGCGGGCCCGGAAGCGGCCGTCCGGCAGCGGCGTCGGCACCACGGTGGAGCACTCGCCCGGAGCGGTGAGCACGAGCTTGCCGATGTGTTCGCCCCGCGACATGGTCCGGAAGGCCGCCGGAGCGTCGGCGAAGCTCCACTCCCGTACCCGGATCGGCTCCAGCGCCCCGCTCTCCACCCGGTCCCACACGGCGCGCAGCACCCGCGCGAACCGCTCGGGGCGGCGGCGCAGCATACCGGCGACGTCCACGGCGGTGAACGACAGCGACTTGGCGAACGCACCCAGATCGACGGAGGTGTCCGCGTAGATGTCGCGCTTGCCGACCTCCACGAACCTGCCGTCCTCCGCCAGGGCTTCCAGACCGACCGCGAGGGCGGCCCCCGTCAGCGAGTTGAGGACGACGTCGACGCCCCGGCCGCCCGTCGCGGCGCGCACCCCCTCGGCCCAGTCGAGCCCGCGCGAGTCGAAGACGTGCTCGACGCCCAGCCCACGCAAGTGGGCACGCTTCTCCTCGGTGCCCGCCGTGGCGATCACGGTGGCTCCGGCCGACCGCGCGACCTGGAGGGCGGCGAGGCCGAGTCCGCCGGTGGCCGAGTGGATCAGCACGGTCTCCCCGGCCTCGATCCGTGCCACATCGATCAGCGCGTGCCAGGCCGTCACCATCACCATCGGCAGCGCCGCCGCCTGCGCGGGGCTCAGCCGCGACGGCAGCGGCACCACGTGCCGCGCGTCCACCGTGGCGTGGGTGGCCAACGCACCGAAGCCACCCGCGACGACCCGGTCACCCACCACGACCCCGGTCACCCCCGGGCCCACGGCCGTGACCGTGCCCGCGCAGTCGAGCCCCAGCACGTCGCGGCCGGCGGACTCGTCGGGGTAGACACCCATCGCCTTCATCACGTCGATGAAGTTGACCGACGCCGCCTCCACCGCGATCTCCACCTGCCCGGAGGCCGGGACCGAGCGGTCCAGGGGCCGCCGCTGGACCGCATCGGGACTGCCCGGCCCGGCCACCTCCAGACGGAACGCCTGGACACCCGTACCGGTGCGCCAGGGCGCGGGGGTCCGCGGCGGGCCGCCCCGCGAGCGCCGTCCCACCAGCCGCTCGCCCTTGCGCAGGCGCACCCGGTCCTCGGTGGCCGCCAGCTCCTTCGTCAGCTGGTCCGCCGCGTCCGGCGACAACCGGTCCACCTCGATCAACCGGGCCGCCAACTGCGGGTGTTCGGCCTGGACGACCGCGAGGAAACCCGGGTACAGACCGGCTCCGGGGTCGCCCTCGCGCACCACGGCGACCAGCCGGACCGACGGGTTCTCGTCGAGGCACCTCCGGATCAGCGCGGTCAGCTCGACGAGCCCCGCCGGCCCGTCCTCCGGAGCGACGAACACCACGGTGTCCGCCTCGGCCAGCGCGTCGAGCCCCACCGCGCCGGGCAGCAGATCCGTCCGCCGGCAGGCGACCGTCCCGACGGGTACGTCCTTCTCCGGGCGCTCGCACGGCTCGAAGACCATCCGGTAGACGTCGGACGCGATGTCGTCCTGCCCGGCGTCGACCGGCAGTCCGGCGAGCACCAGCCCGTCGACGCGGCCGACCGGAGCACGGTCCGTGTCGAACACGTCGAGGTCGAAGCCGTCCTCCCGGCGGCGGGCGTACACCCACAACCGGCTCGCACCGGTGGCGGACACCAGCGCCGAGCCGATCGCCACCGGGACCGACGGACCGTCACCCGCCGCCAGTGCCGCCTGGAGGACACCGTCCCACAGCACCGGGTGCAGGGCCGCCGCGAGATCCCCGGAACGGCTTCCCGACGGCAGTTCCAGCGCGACGAGCGCCTCGCTGTCCCCGGCGTACGCCCGCGTCACCGAACGGAAAGCCGGTCCGTAGCCGAGACCCCGCCCGGCGCACCGCCGGTAGAACGTGTCGGCGTCCTCGGCCTCGCCGTCGAGCAGGTGCTCCGGGAAGGCGCGGAACTCCGTCGGCGCCCCCCAGGACGCCCGGGTCCGGCAGTGCCGGGTCCACCCCGTCTCGTGGGCGGAGGCCACCGTCAGCACGCCCGCGTCGCCCGCTCCGCGCCGCCAGGTGACGGCGAGCCGGACCGGCTCGTCACCCAGTACCAGCGCCGAGGGCAGCTCGACGTCCCGCAGCAGCACCGGCCCGTCCGCATGGCCGGCCAGCGCGTGCTGGAGCAGCGCCAGACAGCCCCCGGCCGGGAAGAGGACCAGGTCGTGCACCCGGTGGTCGGCCAGCCAGGGGTGCGCCTCCACCGTGACCGGGACGGTGCTCTCCCACACCCCGTGCGCCGTCGACGGCGCCAGCGACAGCGCCAGCCGCCCGTTCGCCGCGCCCCGGCCCCCGACCGGCTTCACCCAGTGCCGCACGCTCTGGAACGGGTACGGCGGTGCGCCCTCCCGGGGACGGTGCGCGGGCCGCGGGCCGAGGGCGTCCAGCCCCGAGACGTACGCCTCGCCGAAGGCGCGGAGCAGGTCCCGGTGGCCGCCCTCGCCGCGACGCAGGGTGCCGAGCACGACCGGCGGCTCGGCCCGGGTCTCGCCGATCCCGCGCAGCGCCGCCCCGAGGCCGGGGTGAGGGCTGACCTCGACGAAGTGCGTCACGCCCCGGTCGAGCAGCTGCTCCACCGCCTCGGCCAGCCGGACCCGGCTCCGCAGGTTCCTCGCCCAGTACCCGGCGTCCACCTCGGTGCCGTCGAGGCTGTCGAGATCCACGGTCGACATCATCGGCAGGTGCCCGCGGCGGGGGCGTACGGGTGCCAGGGCCGCCCGGATCACCTCGGTCAGCGAGTCGATCTGCGGGCTGTGCGAGCCGTAGTCGACATCCACCAGGCGGCAGAACACGTCGTCGGCCTCAAGGATCTCCTTGAGCAGCAGGACGGAGTCCGCGTCCCCGGACAGCACGCAGGAGCGCGGGCCGTTGTGCACGGCCAGTTCGACCAGGCCCTCGAAGCCCTCCAGCGCGGCCGACGCTTCGGCGGCGCTCAGGTCCACCGCCAGCATCCGGCCCCGCCCGGCGACTTGCCGCAGGAGTGCGCTGCGCCGGCTGACGACCAGCGCGCCGTCCTCCAGGGAAAGCGCCCCGGCCACCGTGGCCGCGGCGATCTCCCCCTGACTGTGGCCCAGCACGAGGTCGGGCCGCACGCCGGTGTCGGCCCACGCGGCGGCGAGGGAGACCGACATGGCCCACAGCGCCGGCTGTACCCGGTCCACGGCTGCCGAGGGGTCGGCGTCGGTCACCAGCGCGCGCACGTCCCAGTCGACGTGCCGGGCGAGCGCCTCGGCGCAGCGGTCCATGGCGCGCGTGAACGCGGTGTTGTGCCCGTAGAGGCCCGCGCCCATCCCGGCCCACTGGGCGCCCTGCCCCGGGAAGACGAAAGCGACCTTGCCCGCATCCCGTGCTCGGCCCGCGGCGGCCTCGACCAGCTCGGGGCCGATCAGGGCGCGTCGCTCGGCGAAGTGGTCGCGGTGCCACGCCAGCGTCCCGGCCAGCTCCCGTGCGGACCCGCCCGCGTCGATCCGCTCGCGCACGTCCTCGGCCCGTCGGTCCAGAGCGGACGCGGTGCGGGCGCTGAGGGGCAGCAGGAACGGCTCGTCCGACGGGGCCGGTTCGGACCCGGGGGCCGGTTCGGTCCGTGCCTCGGGCGGCGGACCGGTCAGGACCGCGTGGGCGTTGGTGCCGCCCCAGCCGAAGGAGTTGACACCGATGTGGCTGTCCGGGGCGAGCGGCAGCGGCTCCCTGGCGACGGCGAGGTTCAGCCCCTCGAAGTCGATGGCCGGGTTCAGCTCCTCGGCGTGCAGACTGGCGGGTACGACACCGTGCTCCAGCGCCAGCACCGACTTGATCACCCCGGCCAGCCCCGCCGCCGGTTCGAGGTGGCCGATGTTGGTCTTGACCGATCCGATGTGCAGGGGGCCGGCGTCCCGGGCCCTGCCCAGCACCTCGCCGAGCGCGGCGGCCTCGGCGGTGTCGCCCCGCACCGTGCCGGTGCCGTGCGCCTCGACGTACGCGAGCCTGTCGAGGGGCACCGAGCCGGAGCCGTAGGCCCGCCGCAGCAGATCGCGCTGGGCCGCGGGGTTCGGCGTCACCAGGCTGTCTCCGCCGCCGTCGTTGTTCACCGCACTGGCGACGATCACGGCGCGCACCCGGTCGCCGTCGCGCAGCGCCCGCTCCAGCGTCTTCAGATACACCGCGGCGACGCCCTCGCCCCGCACGAATCCGTCCGCCCCCGCACCGAAGGCATGGCAGCGACCGGTCGGTGACAGTCCGCCGAAGTGCGTCAGTCCGACGGTCACTTCAGGCGTCAGCATCAGGTTGGATCCGCCGACGAACGCCGCGTCGACCTCGCCGTGCCGGAGCGCCTGGCACGCCTGGTGCAGGGCCACCAGCGAGGACGAGCAACTGCTCTCGACGGTGAGGCTGGGGCCGGTCAGGCCGAGTACGTAGGACACCCGGGAGGAGAGGATGTCGAGCGAGTTGCCGACGATGCTGTGCTGGGTCGCACCCGATCCGGCGTCCTTGCGGAGCAGTTCGTAGTCGTGCCACAGGCCGCCCATGTAGACCCCGGTGCGCGAGCCGCGCAGCCCGGAGGCCGGTTGGCCCGCGTCCTCCAGCGCCCGCCACACCGTTTCGAGCATCAACCGCTGCTGTGGGTCGAGGACTTCGGCCTCACGCGGTGAGATCCCGAAGAACTCGGCGTCGAACAGGTCCACTCCGTCGAGGAAGCCGCCGACGCTCTGGATCTCGCGGGTCGGATCCACCACGTCCGCCGGGTCCCAGCGGTTCGCCGGTACCTGCCCCACCGCGTCGCGTCCGTTGATCAGCAGTTCCCAGAACCCGTGCAGATCCGGCGCCTGCGGGAACCTGCCCGCCATGCCGACGATCGCGACGGGAACAGTACGGATGTCGCTCAACGTCCCTCCCAGGAAAGCACATCGCCACCTGGAGCCCCATCCTGAGGTGCCCGCCCGATCTTGTACAGCATGTGCGAGCGGTTGAGTTCGCGGATGAGGGGATCAGAGCCTCACGGCAACCGCAGCCGCGTAGCCGGGTTTTGACGCAATGTCATGGAGTAGCCAGCCATAGGGGGAAACGGCCCTGTCACCCGCTCCGACGTGGTCCGACGACGCCTCGCGGCCGAAGCCGGTGCCCAGTCCCTTGAGATAGGCCTCCTTGCGCGCCCACACCCGGGCGAAGGCCGCCGGACGGGTGGTCGCGTCGTACGCGGCCAGCTCCCGCCGCTCGCCCGGAGTGAGCAGATCGGCCGTCCGGTCGGCCGTCCTGAGGCCGGGCACCTTCTGCAGGTCCACCCCCACCGGAACGGCGGCGAACGCCAGCAGCACCTCTCCGCCGCTGTGGCTCAGCGAGAAGTGCACCGCGTCCCCCGGCACGGCGGGTCTGCCGTGCGGCCCGGCGCAGCACGGACAGCTGTGCCGGACGAACCGGACGTCCGCCGGCTCCTTGGACAAGTACCCGCCCAGCAGGAGGCGGAGCGCCGTGTGCGCCGCGAGGTACTCCCGCCGACGCGTTCCCCGCAGGCGGGCGGCCCGCGCCGACTCCGCGTCGTCCAGGACGCTCTCGTCGATCAGGGCGTCGTCGGCGCCCAGGGACCAGAGATGGGGCCGGCCGGCCGCCGACGGGTGACCGAGATCCCCGGGCACCCGTCCCGTGAACCTCTCGGCGGTCCAGTTGCCTTGAGCGGCCGAGGTCAACGACGCCCTCTCCTTCGTTTCCGGGGCGCCGGTCCGGCACCCGGGCGGTGTCCGGCGGATCATGGCCGGGGCCGCGACACCCGGCACGGCGCCTCGCGGCGTCGCCGGAACGTCCGCGTCGCTCCGTCACGAGGGGGTTACGGCGCCGTGCGGCGCACCACACCGAACGCCGCGCACGGTCCGGCCTCGACACGCCGGACACGACCTCGGCCGCCACCCGCGCCAGGGGCTCAGAGCACGCGCCGCATCCAGCCGTGCTTGTCCTCGGCGCGGCCGTACTGGATGTCCAGGACGTGGTCGCGCAGCGCCATGGTGTGCTTGCCGGGCGTGCCGTCTCCGACGGTGAACGCGTAACCCTCGCCCTTGAATCCGACCATCGGCGTGATCACCGCGGCCGTGCCCGCCGCGAACACCTCGGTGATGCTCCCGTCCGCGGCCCCCGACCGCAGTTCGCCCAGGCTGATCGACCGCTCCTCGGGGGTCAGTCCGAAGTCCGCGGCCAGGCTCAGGACGGTGTCACGGGTGACGCCCTCCAGGATCGTGCCGAGAGCGGGGGTGACGAGCCGGCCGTCCGCGGTGATCAGGCACACGTTCATGGTGCCGGACTCCTCCAGGGTGTTCTCGCCCGCGCTGTCCAGGTACATCACCTGGTCGCAGCCGTGCTCCTGCGCCTCGATCTGCGCGGCCAGGCTCGCGGCGTAGTTGCCGCCGCACTTGGCCGTTCCGGTACCGCCCTTGGCCGCACGGGTGTACTCGCTGCTGATCCACAGCGTGACGCCGGTGACACCCGAAGGGAAGTAGGGGCCGGCGGGGCTGGCGATGACACAGTAGGTCGCCCGGGCGGCGGGCCGCACGCCCAGGAACGCCTCCGAGGCGAACATGAACGGCCGGAGGTAGAGGCTCTCCTCGTCGGTGGGCGTCGGAACCCAGACCTCGTCCGCACGCACCAACTCCGCGACGCTGGTGAGGAAGTCCTCCTCGGGCAGCTGAGGCAGCGCCAGCCGCGCGGCGGAACGGGCGAAACGCCGCGCGTTGGCGTCCGGGCGGAACAGCCACACGCTGCCGTCCGCGTGGCGGTAGGCCTTCATGCCCTCGAAGATCTCCTGCGCGTAGTGCAGAACCGCCGTGCTGGGATGCATCGAGAACGGCTCCAGCGGTCCGATCTTGTGATCGTGCCAGCCACTCGCGGGCGTCCACGTCGCCGTGGCCATGTGGTCGGTGAAGTATCGGCCGAATCCCGGATCGGCGAGGATGGCCGCGCGCTCGGCCCCAGGGGTGGGATGTGTCGTCCGGGAAAGGGGAAAGTCGGTAGTCATTGCCGAATCCTAACGACAAAGTGGTGTTTCCCCAGAGGGAGATGACGGCGCCTTCGGGGAAGTGGCGGACGGATCCCGCGATCCGGGACGTGCCGTTCGCGAAGCGGTGCGCAAGGACCCGCTCCCCGCGTGTCCGGAGGGCGAACGCGCGTGCCGGGCGTCGCCCGACCTGCGGGACTTTCCCCGAACGGCCTACGCCGTTCCCAGCCGGGCGAGTTGCCGCAGCACCGCGGAGCGCCCGGCGCGCGGCACCGTCCACAGGGTCTGGCCCCGCACCCCCCAGTCGGCCAACAGGGCGTTCGCGGCCATGAATCCGCTGGTCGCGGCCCTTTCCATCAGGGCGACCGGCAGTTCGGTACGGACCAGGTCGCCGGCGACCACCACGGCCGGGTGGGGTGTGCGCACGGCGGGACGGTCGCGGTAGCCGCCCACCGGGAAGTGCGGGCAGTCCGCCCGCCATTCGTGCCGGGAGTCCACCACCCGGACTCCCGAGGTCTCCGGGTAGATCCGGTGCAACTGGCGTACCGACTCGGCCTGTACGGCCTCCCGGTCCGCGTCCGGCGCGACCGCGTACGCGTGCAGCTCCACCACCGAGCCGCCGGTCCGGCGGGACCAGCGCAGGGCCTCGCCCTCCCAGCGCTCCAGGACGCTCACGTTGTCCAGCGGGCCGTACCCGCTGGTGCCGAGGAAGCCCGGGCGGTCCGCCGCCACGGGCCGCTCCAGCCAGAGCCGCGACACCAGGAACGGCGGGGCGCTGCGCAGCCGTGCGAGCCTGCCGCGCCACCGGCCGTCGCCGAGCCCGGGTGAGGCCGCCACCAGCCGCCGCAGCCCGCCCGAGTCGAGCGCCAGCACCACCGCGTCCCGGTGGGCCGTACGGCCGTCCGCCGTGACGTCGAGCCCGCCGTCGGAGGCGGGGACCACGCTCTCCACCGCGGACCCGGTCCGCACCCGCACTCCGTGCTTCTCCAGGTACCCGTGGAGCGGGTCCCAGAGCGCCTGCGGGAACGGTTCGGCCGGTACGTCGAAGAGCAGCCCCTCACTGGAGCCGAGGAAGTAGATGTGGAACATCAGCACGAGTTCGGCGGCGGAAAGGTCGCCCGGATCGGCGAAGAAGCTCCGGGAGAACACCTCGAAGGCCAGGTGGTGCGCCGCCTCGGGGAAGCGGACGCGGGCCAGGAAGTCGCGGGCGCTGACGGCGTCGAGCCGTTCGTACACCTGCGGTACGCGCACGTCGAGCAGGGGCAGCGCGGCGCGCGGGTTCATCCGCAGCAGATCGCGCGCCCCGAAGGAGGGGCTGAGGGCGACGAACCCCATCGCGCTGAGCGGAGGGGTGCGCGGCACCCGCGCGAAGCTGTCGTACATCCCGCCGCTGTGCCGCAGCGGATAGTCCGGCACCGCCGTGAGCGACTCCAGCCCGGGATCGACCCGGCGGAGCAGCCCGCGCAGGTTGTAGTACTGCCGGAAGAAGGCGTGGAAGCCCCGGCTCATGGTGACCGAGGAGCCGTCCGCCAGTTCCGTGGACCACCCGGCGAGCCGCCCGCCCAGCGTCGCCTCCCGTTCGTGCAGCGTGACCCGCGCGCCGCGCTCGGCCAGCAGGGTGGCCGCCGCGAGCCCGGCGATGCCGCCGCCGACCACCGCCACCGACGGGGCCCCGCCGTCGAACCGCGCCCGGCCCTCCGGGGCCCGGAGCACCTCGGCCCGCCGGTCACGGCCGTGCCGTCGGCCGCCCGGCACCCGGTCTCCCGGCCCGTCGGCTCCCGGCCGCCTCACGCGGCGTCCCGCGGCCGGCGCGGCGCCCGCGCGACGAAGGTGTGGGTGATGCCGGTCTGCCAGCCGGGCAACGGCAGCACCCGCACCTCCTCGAAACCGGCGCGGCCGATCCGCTCGGTGAAGGCGGGCGCCGTGTCGAAGGCGAGCACACTGCGCCACAGATGGCGGTAGAGCTCCCCGTCCCCGGCGGCCCGGCCCAGCGGCATCACCACAGAGCGGCAGACCGCGCTCCACAGCGCCCGGTGTGCCCGCCCCTCCGCCAGGGCGTACTCGTGCACCGCCAGCCTTCCTCCCGGGGCGAGGAGTGCGCGGGCCGAGAGAAGCGTGGCGTCAGGATCGGTGACGTTGCGGAAGAGATAGGCGGCGAACACCGCGTCGAAACGGCGGTCGCCGACCGTGCCGCCGTCCCGGCCCGCCCCCGCGCCGTCCGCCAGTGCCTCCACCGGGGAGTGCACGAACCTTACGTGGGCGGGCCACTCCTTCGCGGCGGCCTGCGCGAGCATGCCCGCCGAGGCGTCGACGGCCACGATCTCCGCGTACGGGGCGACCGCCAGCAGGGCCGCGGTGGAGGCACCCGTACCGCACCCCAGGTCGAGTACCCGGAGCCCCGCTCCGCCGTGCGGAAGCCCGAGCCGGCGGGCCGAGCGGCGCAGATGGGAGTGGTAGCCGGGGTTGGCCGCCACCAGGCGGTCGTAGGCGAGGGAGGCGTGGTCGAACGCGGAGGACAGCTCGGCGTCGTGCAGCAGGGTCATGGTGTGGTCATTCCTCATCGGGCAGGTGGGGGACGGAGGAGACGGGGACAGCGGATGCGGGGGAGAGCCGGCGTGCGAGGAAGGGGAGTTCGGCGACCGTCCGGAGCATCGGAACGACGGGTGTACGGAGCCCGACGAGCAACTCCTCGCGCAGCGGCGCCGATCCGTCCAGGAAGCGGAGCAGCCGTGCGGGCGGAACCGAGCGGAAGAGACCGGTGAAGAAGGCGGCGCCGTCCACCCGCCCGGCGTCCAGGGCCCGCAGCATGACCGCGTCCATCGCGAGCGACCGGGCGCGGTAGGGGGAGGGCGTACGCGGTGGCTCGCCCGCGCGCAGCGCCGCCGCCAGCGACCGGGTCTGGCGCTGCACGGCGCTGAAGGTGTAGCCGGTGGAGGGCCGGGTGGCGCCGCCCGCCGTACCGATCCGGAACACCGACCGTCCCGCGCGCGGCGGGAAGCGCCCGTCCGTCATGGGGATGACGCCGTGCTCGGTGGCGGACACCCGGTACGGTGACGCGCCGATGACCTCGCGGAGATGGTGGTCCAACGCCCCCGCGTAGGCGGCCGGTCCGAGTGGAGAGCGGGAGAACTCCGTGTACTCCACCAGGGCCGAGCACGCGTCCAGCGGGAGCACGTAGGCGAAGGAGAGACCGTGGCGCGGCTGCGGGGTCCGGAAGTCCATGAGATCGGCGGTGTCCGGCTCGAAGACCGGTCGTGCGGTGTGCACGAACCAGCCGGTGAAGTGCTGGAGGAGCGTGGTCCGGGCGGCCGGCAGACGGCCGGGCGGGCGCGAGTCGAAGACGTGACCCCCGGTCACCACGGTACGGCGGCCCCGGGCGTCCTCGCCGACCACCTCGCCGCCGCCCCCGGCCGCGTCGCGCACCGCCCGCACGGTCAGTTCCACGCGCCCGAAGCCCCCGGCCGCGTCCAGCCTCCGGCCCACCAGCCCCGTGAAGGCGTCGGACCGGAGCATCTTGTACCGGAGCGGGGACGCCACCGCCACCGTGGCCGAGCCGTCGGCGGCACGCACCCGGAGCCGCTGCCACGACGCGGACAGCACCGCGTCGAACTCGCCGCCCGGAGGCTCCCAGAAGCACCAGGTGCGGGGCGCCGGCCTGAGCGGCCCCGGCGGGGCGTCGACCAGGAGGACGGAGAGCCCCACCCGCGCACCCGGTGCGCACAGGCGGTACGCGAGCGACAGACCGGCCGCTCCCGCGCCCACGATGACCACATCGGCGTACGGCATGGGGGGACGCTCTCCTCCTCCGGCAGGGGCGGACGGGCGGGTGTTCTCCGGCCGTCCACGGACGGGCGCGGGCGCGGCGCGCCGGTCACGGCGGTGCGGGCCGTCGTCCGCGGCCGTGCCGGTGCTGCCGCCGATACTTCCGCAGCCGACGGCCCCCCGGACGCATCCGACGCGCGGGTGTCGCGCGTCGGGACCCCGGCCACGGTCCGCCGGCCGCACGCCCTGCGGGCCGCGGTGCCGCGGAACGCCGATGCCGGCCGTCAGCCGCCGATCTCGGCGGTGATCGCCTCCCACACCCCGCGCGGTGGCGGAAGGGGAAGGTCGGCCGCGGTCACCGCGCGGGCCGCGGCCACCACGGCACCGAGCGCCTCGAACTCCGCGCGGCACTCCGCGCACCGGCGAAGGTGCTCCACCGCGGGGCCGTCGTGGGCGGACCGGTGGCCGAGAGCCAGCTCCGTCAGGTCGTCCTCGTGGACATGGTGCGCCATGTGCACCTCCCTCGGGATCTGCTTCCGCCCGGGGCCGTCGGCCGGACGCACCCGGGGCCGTTCCGGAACGGCGGAAGCGACCCCGTGCGGGTGACGTCTTGTCAGCGCGCCTCTGGCGCGGCGGCCGTGAGCGACCGGCGCATCCGCACCAGGGCGCGGCGGGCGTGGCTCTTGACGGTCCCCAGGGGCAGGCCGGTCCGCTCCGCGATCTGCACCTGGGTGAGGTCGTCGAAGAAGGCCATGCAGAGGATGTGCCGCTGCACCGCCGGGAGTTTGCACAACTCCTGGACGACCAGCACCCGGTCGAGCACCGTGGTCTCCGGCCCGGCCCCCTCGGTGCCGCGCACCTGTTCCCGTGCGGCGGAGGCCGCGGCCAGCTCGCCGCGCCGGGTGCGCGCGGCCAGGGCGTCGGCGACCTTGCGCCGGGTGATGCCGACCAGCCACCCGGGCAGCGGGCCGCGCTCCGGGCGGTACCCGGCGCGCCCCCGCCACGCCGCCAGGAACACCTGCTGGGTGACGTCCTCGGCCTCGCGGGGGTCGCCGAGGGAACGTGCGGCCAGCGTGTGGACCAAGGTGCCCCACCGCTGGAAGATCCGGGCGAAGGACTCCGCGTCACCCCTGAGGAGTCCGTCCGCCAGTTCTGCTGCGGCGCGGTCCTCGTCCTCGCTACGCTCCTGCGCGGGCGTGCGGACCGGCGCCTGCGGCGCGCGATGCACCGCTGGTACGTCGACTGCGGTCATCGGTGTCCCTCCTCGTCGGGAAGCCCAGGACCGGGAGGCCCGAGCCCGGTAGGCCCGGAGCCCGGGCGGCAGTGGGTCCCGAAGGCCCGACCGCCACCCGGTGCGGAACGCCAACGGCCCGCCGGAGCCGGGGTGTTCCGTCGGTGCCAGACAATCCAACTCCCCACCGGTGCGGCAACATGCGTCGTTTCTGCGTCGTATCGTGGGTGCATGGACGCAACGAGTCGTGGGCGTACGGAAACACCGGGCCCCGGAAACGCGGACGGGCCGGGGGCCGGGGAGACGGGCGTGCCGGACCCCGGCAGCGGGGGCGTACCGGCCCCCGGGACGACAGAGGCCCGGCCCGGCGGCGCCTCCCGCCCGGCCGGGCACGACGGAGGACTGACCACCGGAGCCGTCGCGCGGCTGCTGGGCGTGGCCCCCACCACCCTCCGCTCCTGGGAGCGCCGGTACGGCATCGGGCCCGCCGAACGCGAAGGCGGCCGTCACCGCCGCTGGACCTCCGGCGACGTCGAACTCCTCATGCGCATGTGCGACTTCACCAGCTCCGGCCTTCCGCCGGCCGAGGCCGCGCGGGCCGCGCTCGCCGTCGCGCCCGGCGCCGCGGGCGCGCCCCCGGGATCCGCCGGGCGGACACGGCCCGCCCCGGCCCGCCCCTCCACCGCCCCCGGAGCCCTCCCGGTCGGCCGCGGGCGCACCGAAGCCCGGGGGCTCGCCCGGGCGGCCGTCCGCCTGGACGCGCGCGCCGTGGAGGATCTGCTCGCCCGCGCCCTGGACCGGCACGGGCTCGTGGCCGCCTGGGACGAGGTCATCATGCCGACCCTGAACGCCGTGGGCCGCAGATGGGAGAGCTCCGGCGAGCGGTACGTCGAGGTGGAGCACCTGCTCTCCTGGCACGTCTCCACCGCGCTCCGGCGCGCCGCCGCGGGCCCGCCGCCCGCGCGCGGCACCGCCGTCACGCTGCTCGCCTGCGCGCCGGACGAGAACCACACGCTGCCGCTGGAAGCACTCACCGTCGGACTGATGCAACGCGGCCTGCCGGTAAGGATGTTCGGGGCGGCCCTGCCCGTCGAGGCGCTGGAGGAGGCCGCCCGGCGCACCGGTCCGGTCAGTGTCGTCCTCTGGTCGCAGGGCCGTGCGACGGCGAGCCGCGCGCTGGCCCAGCGGATCGCTTCCATCGAGTGGGGGGTTCGCGGAGCCCGCACCGCCCCGGCCGTGCTGCTCGCCGGACCCGGCTGGGCGGGCCACCAGCCGGACGGCGTGCTGCGCCCCACCAGCCTGGCGGAGGCGCTCGCCCTGCTGTCGGCGCTCGCCTCGCGGTGAACCGGGCCGGGCGTGCGGCCCGCCGCGCCGGACACCCGCCCCGGACGGGTGGCCCGGGTCCCGGCGCTGCATGATGGGTCCGGCCGTGCACGGTGAAGGTTCGGCACGGCCGGACCGAACGACGACGGGACACACCATGCCGCTCAAGGGCGAGTACGAGCCCAGCCCCACCCAGTGGGTGCGTGACCAGGTCGAGTTGTACGAGAGCTCAGGCGGGACGCAGGGCACCACGATGCGCGACATGCCGGTCGTGGTGCTCACCACCAAGGGCGCCCGCAGCGGGAAGATCCGCAAGTCCGCGCTGATGCGCGTCGAGCACGACGGCACCTACGCGGTGGTCGCCTCGCTCGGCGGGGCTCCGAAGCACCCGGTCTGGTACCACAACGTCACCGCCGACCCCCGCGTCGAGCTCCAGGACGGGCCGGTCCGGCAGGACATGGTCGCCCGCGAGGTGACGGGGGACGAGAAGGCTTTGTGGTGGGAGCGCGCGGTCGAGGCGTTCCCCGACTACGCGGACTACCAGAAGAAGACGGACCGGGTGATCCCCGTCTTCGTCCTGGAGTCCGCGCCGACGCCGCACTGATCCCCGGCGCGGCCCTCGCGCGGAAGCGGTCACCTCCGGCGGCAGCGGCCCCCGCAGGGACATGACGGCGTGAGGCGCCGTCCCGCCGGAGCGGGACGGCGCCTCACGGGCACATCAGTGTGCTCAGACGGCCTGCGGCTCGGCGGTGGCCGCCTTCGCCAGCTCGGCCAGGACGGCGGTCAGCTGCTGCGCGACCTCTTCGTCGTCCGCCGGGTGCGTCTCGGCGAAACGGACGACCGAGCCGGGCACGGAGAGCTTGACCTCTTCCAGCACGGAACCACCGGCGATGCCGACGGCCTTGCGGGCGTCGTCCTGGGCCCACACGCCACCGAACTGGCCGTACGCGGTGCCGACGACGGCGACCGGCTTGCCGGTGAAGGCGCCGCCGCCGTACGGACGGGAGTACCAGTCGATCGCGTTCTTCAGGACGGCCGGGATGGTGCCGTTGTACTCGGGGGAGAAGAGGAGGAAGGCGTCGGCGCCGGCGGCGACCTCGCGGAGCTTCGCGGCGACGGCCGGAACGCTGCCCTCGACGTCGATGTCCTCGTTGTAGAAGGGCAGGTCGGCGATCTCGTCCTGGATCACGACCTCCACGCCCTCGGGGGCGAGCTTCACGGCGGCCTCGGCCAGCTGACGGTTGTGGGAACCGGAGCGGAGGCTTCCGACGAGAGCGACGATGCGAGTGGACATGGGGGACTCCTGTGAAAAGCGCCGGGCTCGGCGGCGGAAAGGTAACCGGACCGTGGTCCGGTCATGGGTATAGCACGTGAAGCGGACCGGGGTCCACTTCACGTGGAGGGGGTTACCCTGGTGCGATGACCGCGCAGATCGGAGCCGACGAGGCTTCTTCCGCCCGCCCTGTCACGCTGTTGCCCCTGGCCGGTCATGAGCCCCAGGAGCGCGCCGACGCCGCCCGCAACCGTATCCGCCTGCTGGAAGCCGCATCGCGGCTGGTCCGCGAGGTGGGGGCCGAGCACGTCACGATGGAAGCGGTCGCCACCGCGGCCCAGGTGGGCAAGGGCACCGTCTTCCGGCGCTTCGGCGACCGGGTCGGCCTGATGAACGCGCTCATCGACCACGCCGAGAAGGAATTCCAGAACGCGGTCATCTGCGGACCGCCGCCGCTGGGCCCCGGCGCACCCCCGCTGGAGCGGCTGGAAGCCTTCGGCGTCCACACCATCCGCCACATGATGAAGTACGTCGACCTGTACGTGCAGGCGGACAACTGCCCGACCCGCCGCTACAGCGCGCCCGCGCGTACGGTGCGTGCCAGCCACGTCACCGACCTGCTCCGGCGGACCGGCGTGCGGGGCGACCTGGAGATGCTGACCCAGGTGCTGCTCGCCTACCTGGACCCCTCGTTCCTCAACCACCACCGCAACGGCCGATGTTTTTCGGCCGAGCGCGTCGAGGACGGCTGGAAGGACCTGGTGGCCCGGATCACGCACCGCTGCTGAACCGCCGGAGCCGGACCGGGGCGCGGAGATCCGGAACGGCGCGGAGACCGGCACGGCGAGGCGCTGGGGCGCCCCCCGGAGACGATGCGGGCCGACGCGGGCCGACGCCTCAGAACAGGGTGATCAGCACGCTGATCCGCTTGCCGCGCGCCTGCCGGGTGATGGTGACCCGCTTCGAGAGCCGCCGCACCAGCGGCCACCCGTAGCCCCCGATCCGTACGGTGCCGGAGACCGCGACCGTGGTCCGCGGCTCCGCCGGACTGGCGTCCGCCACGTCCAGCAGCAGCCCCTCACCGCTGAGCCGCGCACTGAACCCGGTGAGCCCGCCCCCGTGCCGGATGGCGTTCGTGACGAGCTCCGACGTCACCAGCATCGCGTCCGAGATGACCACGTCGTCCGGGTCCATGCCCGCCAGGGTGCAGAACTGCTCGTCCAGCAACTCGCGCACGATGGCGCGCGCGGCGGCGGCGTCGCCGGGCAGGGTGAGCCCCGTACCGAAGGGTCCGCCCTCGTCGCGGCCCACCGGATGTTCCCCGCTCACGTACTCCTCCGCCCCCTGGAACACGGCCCCGTCGCGGCGACGGGCCGTGCGTGTCGTGCCGGCTTCAGCATGTGGCCGCCTCTTCCACGCTCGTGGCCATGGTGAAGGCGCCCGCCGTACCGGTGACCTCGAACAAGCGACGCACGGCGGTACGGAAAGGGCCCGCGAGCACCAGTCCCACGCCGGCGCGCTCATGGCGCGCGCGTGCGTCGAGCAGGGTGTGCAGCACCGCGGAGTCCGCGAATTCCGTCTCCGACAGGTCCACCACAGTACGTTCTTTTCCCATCCGCAAAGCCGCCCCGAGCGCCTCGGCCAACTCGGGCGCTCCGGAATTCTCGTCGGCGTCGCCCCGTACACGGACAAGTGTGAACCCGTCCGCCCGGACCAGGAACGCCGTCCCCCTGGCCGGTCTCTTCCGTCCGGTCATTTCACGCGTCCGACGCCGCACACCGGACCACCGGGAACCACCGGACAGCCTTGAGGAATGCCGTGCCGGGCCGACGACGGTCCTCCGCACGCGGCCCGGACGGACCTGCCCGGCGTCACGGCGTCAGGATTCCGGCGTAATAGGCGCCCAGGCGCGTCAAATAGGCCGGATCATGGGTGTCCTGGTCGCGGTCGAACCGCGGAGCCCCCTTCACCTGCTCCTTCGTGCAGAGGAGGGTGATCACCCGGTGCTCGGCATCCACCCGCGCGACCATACCCATGGGAATGGCGGCACTGCGACCGAATTTCCACAGACCGGTGTCGACGACCAGGTGGTCGAATTCGGGTACGAGAGAACGCCGGTCCACCGTTCCCAAGGTGTCGTCGGATGCCTCCACCGAGAACTCGGTCGGGTCCGTCCCGGCCAGGGCATCGATCGCCACGGGGCCGCACCAGACATTTCTCATGTTCTCGCCTTTCCTCTTTCCTCCGGCACGCGCATGCGCGTGGGTCTCCACGACCGCTTTCCCCGAGTGCCGGAACTCACACGGGAAGACATCGCGCGCGCGTGCGGCGCCCCGTCGCGCCGCCGCTCCGGGGCGCGCCCGGCCATGACGGCTTGCCAGGAGTGCCTCCGGTGGAGGAGTGTTGCCGGGGGGCAATGATTCTGTCGTCGAGTTGATGAGGTGAGGGGTTCGCGCAGCGGGCCTTCTTCGTTTGGTGACTTCCGCACACCGGGTGCCTGCCGCCCGTGCGAGCACTCCGGCCGAACCGGTCTGGGACACCGCTCCCTGCCCCGCCCTGGTGGTGGGGCCGAAGGGAGCCGTCGAGCGGGCCAATGACGCCGCGGCGGCCCTCTTCCCCGAGGCCCGCCCCGGCACGCCCCTGACGGACGCCGTCCCCTCCTGGCTGGCGGACGCGCACCGGGTGCGCCGGGCCGGACAGGGCCCGGCCACGGCCGCCGGCCCCGTCGGCGACCGCAGCTTCGAGGCACACCCGGCCGGTCAGGAGGACGGCGGTGTGGTCTGGTGGCTGGTGGACGACACCGACCGGCGGCGCGCCACCGAGGCGCTGCGCGGGGAACGCGAACGCACCGCCTTCCTGACCGAGGCGTCCAACCGGCTGCTGTCCTCGCTCAATCTCGACAAGTGCGCCGAGGCGACGGCCCAGCTGGCCGCCGCGCACCTCGCGGACGCCGCCCTGGTGGTCGCCCCGTCCACCGGCGGCACGCTGATCGCCCGGTGCAGCGGGAACGGCACCCCGACCCTCACCCGGGAACGCGTCGACGCCGACGCGGTGCCCGGCCTCGCCGAGGCGCTGCAGGGGTTCCCGCCCGTGCCGTCGCGGTGGATGGACCCGCGCCTCGCCCCGTCGTGGGTGGTGCCGCGGGACATGGACGACGTGGGCTCCATCGTGGTCACCCCGCTGCCCGGCCACGGCGTCCCGGCGGGCGCGCTCATCCTGCTCCGCCGGGGCGAGCACCACGCGTTCAGCCGGAACGAGGAGGCCTTCGCCCGGCTCTTCGCCGCCCGGGCGGGCGCGGCGATGTCCGCAGCGCGCATGTACGCCGAGCAGGCGTCGATCACCGAGACGCTGATGCGCGAACTCCTGCCGCCCGTCCTCCACCAGGTCTCCGGAGTGGAGTTCGCCGGCGGGTACCGCGCCTCGCGCGACACCGAACGGGTCGGCGGCGACTTCTACGACGTGCACCCCGCGGCGGTCGAGGGAGAGCCCTCGCTCGCCGTGCTCGGGGACGTGTGCGGCAAGGGCCTGAACGCCGCCGTGCTCACCGGGAAGATCCGCAACACCCTGCACGCGCTGCTGCCGATGGCCGACGACCACCAGCGCGTGATCGACCTCCTCAACGGCGCGCTCCTCAACTCCCACCACGCCCGGTTCGCCACCCTCGTCCTCGCCTCCGCGGTACGCGAGTCCGCCTCGGTGCGGCTGCGGCTGACCAGCGCCGGGCACGCCGCACCGCTGATCGTCCGCGCGGACGGGACGGTGGAGGAGGCCGCCACCCGGGGCACCCTGGTGGGCGCCCTCCCGGAGGCCAGGGCCGAGACGGTGGAGGCCGTCCTCGCCCCGGGGGAGAGCTGCGTGATGTTCACCGACGGGATCACCGAGGCCCGGGGCGGCCCCCTCGGGGACTCCCTCTTCGGCGAGGAGCGGCTGCGGAACGCGCTGTCGCGCTGCGGAGGGATGCCGGCCGAGGCCGTCGTCGAGCACATCCAGATGCTCGCGGCCCAGTGGGTCGGTGCGGGACGCCACGACGACATGGCCGTCGTGGTCATCGCCGCCCCGCGCACCCACCACCTCAGCGCGGTGGACGGCCACACCCGGGGCAGGTTCACCGCATGAGCACGCACACCCTGACCTCCGGCCACCCGCTGTCGCCGCTCCGGGACGCGCTGTGGGACGCCGTCCTGGAGGGGGACGAGCACACGGCGACCGGCCTCGCGCTGGACGCCCTCCACGGCGGGGCGGACGCCGAGAGCCTGCTGCTGGACGTCATCGCGCCCGTACAGGGCCGGATCGGCGTCGAGTGGGCCGCCAACCGCATCACCGTCGCCCAGGAGCACGCGGCCACCGCGGTCAACGACCGGGTCGTCGGTGCCCTCTCCCGGAGCCGTGCGGCGCACCGGGACCGTACCGCCGGGGCGTCCGGGCGGGTGACCGTCGCCTGCGTCGACGGCGAGTGGCACGCCCTGCCGGCCCGCATCCTCGCCGAGGTGCTGACCCTGCGCGGGCTGCGGGTCGACTTCCTCGGCGCCCAGGTCCCCACCGCGCACCTGATCACCCATCTGCACCGCACCGGCGCCGACGCGGTGGCCCTGTCCGCCTCCCTCGCCACCCGGCTGCCCGCCGCCCACGCCGCGATCACCGCCTGCCAGGCGACCGGCACCCCGGTCCTCGCCGGAGGCGCAGCGTTCGGCGCGGACGGCCGGTACGCCCGCCTGCTCGGGGCGGACGCCTGGGCCCCGGACGCCCGCGCCGCAGCCGCTCTCCTGGCGGCGGGCGTCACGCCCCGTACGCCGCGCGTCCACCAGCCCATCGACGATCTGCCCCACCTCGGCGACCAGGAGTACACCCTGGTGGTGCGCAGCAAGGCGCAGCTGGTGAAGGCAGTCCTCGTCGGGCTCGACGAGCGCTTCCCCGCGGTGCGCGACTACTCCGAGGCGCAGCGCGAGCGGACTGCCGAGGACGTGGCGCACATCGTCGACTTCCTCGCCGTCGCCCTCTACACCGACGCCCCGGAGCTCTTCACCGGATTCCTCGACTGGACCGGGGACATCCTGGCGGCACGTCAGGTGCCCGCCCTCTCCCTCGTACCGGCGCTGGAGGTGCTGGGCGAGGAGCTCAGGGACTTCCCCCGGGCCACCCGCCACCTCCGCCTGGCGGCCGGCCGGCCCGGCGCCCGCCCCCTTCCGAACATCCCCACCGGGAAGGACGCATGACGACCACACCCTCCGACGGGTTCCGGCTCGGCACCCGGTACGACGCGCTGGGCACGGTCCGGGTGGAGCTGCGCGGTGACCTCGACCACACCCACGCCGACACACTGCTCGACACCGTCGTCGAGCAGCTGTCCCGGCACCCGGGCGCATGCGAAATCCTGCTCGACTGCGCCCCGTTGGGAACCATCGACTCCTCCGGGCTCGCCGCGCTGATCATGGTCCGCAGAAGAGCCGACGAAGCGGGAGTCCGCCTCACGCTGGACGGGCGCGGTGCCGCCCTCGACCGGCTGCTGGAGGTCACCGGTACGCTGGACTACCTCACCACGGCTCCCATGGACGCGGAGCGGACCCCGCAACGCGCCGCGCGGACCACCTCGGAGTCCGCGCACGAGGCCCCGTCGGCCATCGACGGTGTACGACACCGCTCGGCCCGGCCCACCGGCCCGGACGGCGGCACAGCCTGACGCACACCGTGCGCCCGGCCCCCGGGACACCCGGGGCGCCCGGGGAGCGGAGGGGGAGCGCCACGTCGAGCGGCGGCCCGGCCCGGACAGCGGGCGCACGGTGACGGAGCGTCAGCCGGTGCGGTGCTCCGGGGCGTCCCCGGCGGTGCCCACGACGACGAAGTGGTCCAGCGTCCCGGTGACGGTGAACAGCCGCCGCACCTGCGGGCGGAGCGGTCCGGCGATGATGAACGCCCTTCCCCGGAGCCGGTGTCCGCGCTCCGCCATCAGCAATTCGTTGAGCAGCCCGCTGTCCCCGAAGGTGACACCGGACAGGTCGACCACCGTGGCGGGCAGGTTCGCCTCCGCGGCCTCCTCCCAGGCGGCGGAGAGGAGATCGCGCTCCGCCTGGTCGACCGCGCCGGTGACGCCGATCACGAACACGTCCGGCTGTCTCGCCACCCGCACGGTGGCACTTTCGTCCCAGCTCATGGCCCCTATTTTCACAGCACCGGAGCGCCGCCCGGACGACACCCCCCGGATGTGCGGGCGGCACGATTCCAGCCGCGCGTCCGGGGGGTGTCGTCCGGGCGGCGCCCGCCCGAGAGGCCGTCAGGGGCGCAGGATCAGACGGATGGGGTCGCCCTGCTTGCGCTCCAGCCGGGCCACGGCCTCGGCCGCCTCCGCCAGCGGAAGGGTCCCGCTGATCGAGCCGGAGAAGTCCAGCCGCCCGCCTTCGACCAGCCCGAGCAGCTGGGGGAGCGCGACCGGCATGTCGGAGCCGTAGTGGCCGAGGATCCGCTGCTGGAGGTAGCTGAACCGGGTGCCCTGCGTGACCGTCAGCGGCTTGTCGGTGAGGCCGACCAGCACGAGCCGTCCCCCCTTCGCGAGGGCGGTCAGCGCCTGCTCGCGCACGGCGGGTACCCCGGCGAAGTCGAAGGCGGCGGCCAGACCGGCGCCGGCGGTGACCGCGCGCACCCGCTCCGTGAGGTCCGGGGCGGCCGGGTCGAGCGCCAGATCGGCGCCGGCGGCGAGAGCGCGCCGGCGGGCGGTCGGGTTCGGGTCGACGGCGACGATCGGGTACGCGCCCACGGCGCGCAGCAGCTGCACCGCGTGCACTCCGAGCCCGCCCACGCCCCACACGCCCACCGCCTCGGCGGGCCGGACCGCGGCGGTGGCCGTGATCGCACCCCACGGGGTGGACACCGCGTCCGGGATGATCGCGCCCTGGTCGAACGGGATGGCGTCGGGCAGCAGCGTCAGCGCGTCCTCGGCCGACAGCGCGTACTCGGCCCAGCCGCCGTCGTAGTCGACGCCGCGGGTGTACGTGACACCGTCACGGGTCTCGCCCGCGTACAGCACCACCCGCTGACCGGGCGACCAGGACGTGACGCCCTCGCCCGTCGCGGCGATCGTGCCGGACACCTCGTGACCGAGGGTGACGGTGTCGCCCCGGAGCAGCTGGGGGGTGAGGCTGCCGCCGATCAGGTGCACGTCGGAGAGGCACACCCCGGCCGCCTCCACCTTGACGAGCACCTGCCCGGGGCCGGGCTGCGGCCGGGGCACCTCCTCGACCCGCAGGGTGCGGCTCGGGACGTGCAGGCGTGCGGCGAGCATCTGCTCCATGACATGACCTCCAAAGACGGTGCCCCCTCGACGGCCGCCGATCCAACGCAGGTCGTCTTGCGTTAGACGGTACGACGCTTCGGAGACGCTGTGCAAGTGGGGTTGCTTTAGGCTGGCCGCATGACCACGCCCCGCCCCGCCGCCCCGCCGCTGCGCCGACGCGGCGAGAACATGCGCCGAGCCGTACTGACCGCCGTTGTCGACATCCTCTCGGCCGAAGGGCTGTCGGGCGCGACCGTCTCCGCCGTCGCCCGGTCCGCCGGAGTGCACGAGACGTCGATCTACCGGCGGTGGAAGACCCGGGAGAACCTCATCGCGGAGGCGCTCGTCGCCGAACTCGACGCCGCCGTACCCGTCCCCGACACGGGAGACGTCCGCGAGGACCTCACGACGTTCTTCGTCTCCCTGGTCCGGCTGCTGCGCACCGCCCACGGCCAGGCGCTGCTCCGGCTGAGCGTCGAGCGGGACGACACCCTGGAGGACCGCCGGGGCCCGTACTGGAAGGACCGGCTGGAGCGCGGGACCGTGATGGTCCGGCGCGGCATCGAGCGTGGAGAGCTCGCCGGCGACACCGATCCGGGCCTGCTGGTGGAAGCGGTCAGCGGCCCCCTCTTCGCCCGCGTCCTGGTGAGCGACGCACCCCTCGACGAGGAACTGGCCCGGCGGCTGGTCGCCCTGGTACTCGACGGCGCGCGGGCCTGAGGGCTCGGGGAGAGGCGTTCCCGGCTCCGCGGCCCGGGGCTCGTGCGTGCGGAGCCTTCCCGCCGGCCGGCGGCTGTCACCCCCCCGGAGCGGAGAGCGGGGTCCCACCCGCATGACCTGCCGTCATACGGGCGAGAGCGCAAGCCGGTTGGCGGCCCGGTGACGTCCGACGGAGGGGTGCAACGATCGGGAAACATCGGCGATCCCTTTGTCGCCCACTGGGTGCTTCTTGGGTGATACGTGAAGATCATTTGACCTTCCCATGATCGGCCCGATCGTGAGACCGTCTGCTGGGCGTGTTCGCAGGCGGGCGCTACCGTGTCCACCGCCGCGCGCCCTCACAGAACGGCAGTCGCCCGTTCCTGGGGGAGGGAGCGCCGGAGCGATGCCGTTCCTGACGTGGTGACGGCAGCGCGACCGGCTGATCTTGCCGTGCCCACGAGCGGGCTCTGCCTCCCTCCGGAAGTTGGGCAGAACTCATGTCATGGGCCCGGGACGTCGGCAGACGACGACGTCGCAGAAGACAGACTTTGAAGAGAGCCACGGCCGGGACGGCCCTGATCTCCGCGGTGGCCGTACTCGCCGGACTCATCACCGCGGTACCGGCCTCCGCCGCCGGCGCGGAGCAGGAGGAGGACACCGGCCTCTTCCGCAACACCATCGGCGACACCGTGCGGCAGGACCGCTGTCTCGCCGGAGTGGCACTGCACGCCGGCGGGCCGCAGATGAAGGCCAAGGCGGTCGAGGGCCTCTCGGGCAGCGCCGAGCAACTGCGCACCACCGTCGGTGACGTCGGCTGGATCGGCTTCTACCCGCTCGGTCTCGCCGGCGGCGAGGACCAGGAGGCCGGATTCGCCTACCGCGACGACCTCCGCGCCCGGTCGACCGCGTTGGAGGACGGCAACAAGCCGTTCGCCTCCAACGCCTTCTACAGCGACGAGATGGACTGGCACATACCGGAGTTCGACTCCGAGGTGCTCCAGTTCACCCTCTTCACCCAGGAACAGCTCTCCTGGCAGCTCGGCTGGGACGGCCACACCAACGCCAGTCCCGAAGCGGTCGCCCGCGTCCGCGAGATCATGGAGGAGAACCGCGGGCAGGACGTCGACAACGACTGGATCGCCGACTGGTCGTTCCGTGACGAGGACGTCTACGAGACGCGCTACTCGCGGGGCACCACCGCCAGCGACGTCGCGTCCTACCTGAAGTTCGGTGGCCTGCCGACGAAGGCCCCGGCCGAGGGCTCGGCCGAGTACCGGGTCGTGGTCGAGGACCTGAAGCAGGCGTGGGCAGGCTGCAACTGGCAGAACCCGCTCGACTTCCACCGTGTGCTCAACGGTCCGGTCATGACCGCCATGACCGAATGGGAGCTGGAGTACGCCGGGCAGGCGGCCCAGCGCAACACGATCATCCAGGCGGAGACCGACGCGGCGAACGAGACCCGCGAAGCCACCGACGACATGATCCAGGCCATCCAGCAGGCCTGGCGCGCCGACCAGATCCTCACCTGGCAGAAGGTCGTGGCGAAAGAACTCGCCAACGACCCCGACTCCCTCTTCAAGCCCGAACCCGAGCTGTACGAGCAGGCCGAGGCCGACCTCGCCGACGCCCGGTCGAAGGCCGACGCGCTGGCCACCTCGGCCAACAGCCACGCCGCAGCGGCCAAGGCGGCGGCGACGAGCGCCACGACCGCGCAGCAGGAGGCGTGGGCGATCGCCGACACGGCGAACGTGCCGCGCGGCCGGGGTCTGATGTACGCCCAGCAGTCCGTGCAGGTCGCCCGTGCTTCGGCGGCTGCGGCCGAGGCGGCTGCCAAGGCCACCGGGACGGCCCGGGACGCCACCGACGCCACGGTCGGCACCAGTCGCACTCTGACGGCGAAGGCGCAGACCGAGACGCACGCGCTCAACACCGAGTTCCGCCGGATCGCCGCGCAGGAGGCGGCTGCTCAGGCCAAGGCCGCCGCCGACAGCGCGGAGTCCAACGCCGAGGCCGCGGCCGACAGCGCGAAGGACGCCGGTACGGCCGAGGCCGCCGCGAAGGGGAAGGAGGAGACGGCCCGTCAGAAGGCCGCCGCCGCGCAGACCCAGCGGGCCTCCGCCGAACTCGAGTACGCCGGCGCCGTGGCCTCCCGCGCCGAGGCCGCCCGGCAGCGGACCACCGCTGCCGAGGCCGAGACCCGGGCAGCGACCCAGCAGACGGCGGCCGGTACGGCGAAGGCGAACGCCAAGACGGCCGCGAGCGACGCCGCGACCAAGCGCGAGGCCGCCGACGCGAAGGCGAAGGCCGCCCAGGCAGCCCGGGAGAAGGCTGCGGCGGCCCAGCAGAAGCAGCAGGCCACCGCGGCACGCGCCGCCGCCCTGGAGGCAGCCGCCTCGGCAGCCGCCGGTACGGCAGCGGCCGGGGAGACCCGCACGGCCGCCGACCAGGCGCGGGAAGCTGCTGCGGCAGCGGTCACCGCCGCCACCGCCGCCCACACCGCGGCGGACGACGCGACGGCCGCTGCGGTCTCCGCACGGTCCGCCGCGACGAAGGCCGAGGGAGCCGCCGGACGGGCCCAAGCGGACGCGGATGCCGCGTGGTCGGCGTACCTCGCGTCGACCGGTGCCGCGGCGACCGCGCGAGCTGAAGCTGCCAAGGCACTTGACGCAGCCGGGGACGCCGCCTTGCGTGCCCAGAACGCCGCCACCGCGTCGGACCAGGCATCGGCCCTGGCGAAGCGGGCCGGTGACGAGGCGGCCTCGGCAGGGATCGAGGCCGCGCAGGCCGTCGACTCCGCCGCCGTCACCGCGGGCCGGGCCTACGCCGCAGGGCAGGCGGCACTCGCCGCCCGCGACAGCGCGACCAAAGCGGTGGCCGCGTCGGACGACGCCATCGCGCTCGGCATGCCCTACCAGGAGACCGACAGCGCCGCCGCGTTCGCCGTGCTGACCGGCCAGAAGTCCAAGACGGTGGCCGAGCAGCAGGCCGCCGCCGCCGAGGCCAAGGCCGCCGAGGCGGAGCAGGCCGCCGAGGACGCACAGCAACTCGCAGATCAGGCGCAGGGCGACGTCAAGGTCGCGGCCGAGGCCGCGGCACAGGCGGCCGGCGACTCGGTGCGCGCCATCACCGCCGCGGCAGCGGCCCAGGAGTCGGCCCAGGACGCGGCGGCCTCCCGGGAGAGCGCCAAGAAGGCGGCCGACACGGCCTCCGGCTACGCGCAGCAGGCGGGCGACGACGCGCTCAGCGCCCAGCAGACGGCCAACGCGACCGACACCGTCGCCGGTGACGCGGACCGGGAGGCCACCGACGCCGAACGCGACGCGCTGAAGGCCGCCGAGGCCGACGACCGCGCGGCCCAGGCCGCCGCGGAGGCCAAGGCCCAGGCCGACAAGGCGGACAACGACGCCAAGGCGGCGGAGGACCGCGCCTCGGACGCCGATGGCGACAGCGCTGCCGCCGAGGAGGCCGCCGACCAGGCGGAGAAGGAGCAGCGGGAGCAGAACGAGCAGCAGCACCAGCAGGCCATGGAGGAAGGCGACTACCCGATTCCGGGCGGCCCCTCCTCGTGGGCCGAGCTGGGCGAGCAGCAGGAGGCCATCCTGCTGGAGAAGTGCGGCCAGAGCTGTGTCGACGACTACCGCGACGCGTACGCCGCTGTCTCCGTCCACGTGCTCGACTGGGTCGCCGCCCACGGCGGGCAGATCCTCCTGGACGACCTCGGCGTGGCCGACGTCAAGGAATGCCTGAGCTACAGCGGCGTCGAGAGCTGCTTGTGGGACCTGGTGGACATCGCCTCGTCCGCCGTCGTCGTCGGCCGGATCCCCGCGCTCGCGGCGGCGATCGACCAGGTGAGCACCGGCATCCAGCAGGTCTTCGTCGACGCCGACGACGCCCTGCGCAAGTTGACCGAACTCACCCAGCTGATCGGTACGACCCGCAGCACCCCGCGTCTGGACCGGTGCATCGCCGGAGTGGCGCTGCACGCGGGCGGACCCGAGATGAAGGCCGAAGCCGTCTCCGCGCTCGCCGGTGACAACGCCGAACTGCGCGCGGCCGTCGGTGACATCGGCTGGATCGGCTTCGGACCGCTGGGCCAGGCGCGCGATCGCGACGTCCAGGCGGCGTTCGACTACCGGGACGCGCTGGCGGCCCGGTCGAACGCGCTGGAGAAGGCCAACAAGCCGTACGCCCAGTCGGCGTTCTTCAGCGACGACATGGAATGGCACGTACCGGCCTTCGACGAAGAGGTCCTGCAGTTCACCCTCTTCACCCAGGAGAAGATCTCCGGGCGTCTCGGCTGGGACGGGCACAGCAACGCCGGCGCGGAGTCCCTGGCACGCGCCAAGGAGATCACCGAGGACAACCGCGGCAAGGACTCCTGGTACGACTTCACCGCCGATGTCATGCTGCGCGACAGCGAGGTGACCAACACCCGGTACGCGGGCGGCACCACCGGCAGCGACATCGCGTCCTACCTTCGGCACGGCGGCTTCCTGACCGAGGCCCCGGCCAAGGACAGCCCGGAGTTCCGAGAAGAGGTGGAGAACCTCAAGCAGTCCTGGGCCACCTGTGACAGCGCGGAACCCACCGACCCGCGGAACAAGCTCTCCGCGGTGGCCGCCCAGGCGTACACCGAGTGGGAGGCGGAGTACGCCGCCCAGGCCGCGCCCCGCACCCTGATCACGCAGGCGGAGGCCGACGCGTCGGCCGCCACCCGCCGGGCCACCGACAACATGGTCGAGGCCGTCGGCCAGGCGTGGCGCGCCGAGCAGATCCTCACCTGGCAGCGCGTCTGGCACGACACGCTGGAGAACGACCCGGACGACCTGTTCAAGCCCAAGCAGGCGATGTTCGACCAGGCCAACGCCGATCTCGCCACCGCCCGTGGCAAGGTCGCCGCCCTGGTCACCTCCGCCAAGGCGAACGCCGCCACCGCGAAGACCGCCGCTCAGCGGGCCGTCGACGCGCAGGAGGACGCCTGGGCGATAGCCGACGCGGCCGAAGTCCCGCGCGGCCGGGGCCTGATGTACGCCCAGCAGTCGGTCCAGGTCGCCCGCGCCTCCAGCGCGGCTGCCGACGCCGCCGCCAAGGCGACGCAGACCACCCTCCAGGCCGTCAACGCGACCGCGGAAACCTCCGCCACGCTGCTCGCGCTGGCGCAGACCGAAGCCCATGCCCTGAACACGGAGTTCCGGCGAGTGGCGGCTGAAGAAGCCGCCGAGCAGGCCAAGGTTGCAGCGGACTCCGCCGAGTCCTACGCCGCCGCGGCAGCGGCCAACGCCAAGACGGCGAAGGACGCGCAGGCCGTCGCCGCCGAACAGAAGGAGATCGCGAAGAAGGAAGCCGAGAACGCCGCGGCCAAGGCGGTCATCGCCGAGGCCGAGCGCGCCAACGCCGCCGCCTACCACGCCGTCGCCGCCTCCGAGCGGGAGAAGGCGGGTGCCGCCGAGGCACGTGCGCAGGGCTTCAAGAGCGACGCGAGCGCGGCTCGCGGCGACGCCGACGCCGGCGCGGCTACGGCCGCGGCCCGCCGTCAGACCGCCGAACAGGCCGAATCGGACGCGGAGTACGCGCGGGACAAGGCGTACGAGGCGGAGAAGGCCCAGAAGGCGTACGAGGCCAGGGCCGCCGCCTTGGAGTCCGCCGCCGCGGCGGCCGTGGGCACGGAGGCCGCCGGGGAGGCCCAGCAGGCCGCCGACGAGGCCCGCGGCGCCGCCGACCAGGCGGCCTCCGCCGCCGCGAGCGCCCGCGAGGCCGCGGGCCAAGCCACCACGGCGGCGACGAACGCTCGTGCTGCGGCAACCAATGCGCAGTCCAGCGCGGCCAAGTCGCGCCAGGCGTCCGACGACGCCTGGAGCTCCTACTGGACGGCGGCGGGTGCGGCGGCCACCGCTCACTCGGCGGCTGCCGAGGCGATCGACGCTTCCGAAGAGGCGGCGGTCAACGCCCAGAAGGCCGGCGAGCAAGCCGCAGAGGCGAAGAAGCAGGCCAAGGTGGCGCAGGACAACGCCGCCGTCGCCCACACCGAGGCGGTGGCGACGGCGAAGTCCGCCGCCGAGACATCGGGTCACGCCTATGCCGCGACCCAGGCGGCACTCGCCGCCAGGGATACCGCTGACCAGACGGCCACCAGCGCGAATTCGGCGATCTCCATCGGCAGCCCCTATCAGGAGACCGACGCAGCCGCCGCTTTCGCGGTGCTGACCGGTCAGCAGGCCCTGACTACCGCGGAGCAGCAGGCGCTGGCAGCCAAGGCCAAGTCGGACGAGGCCCAGCGGATGGCCCAGGAGGCGAGTGAACTCGCCGCCCAGGCCGACGAGGACGACAAGGCGGCGGCCACCGCCGCGGCCGAGGCCGCGGCCGACGCTGCCCGTGCGGCCACCGCGTACGAGAACGCGCAGAAGTCCGCAGCGGAGGCGAAGGCGTCGGCGGTGTCCGCGCAGAGGCTGGCCGACGAAGCTTCGGGCTACGCGGTCCAGGCCGGTACCAGCGCTGTGCACGCGGATCTCTCGGCGAGCAGCGCGGAGAGTGAGGCGGCAGCCGCCGACAACGAGGCCACCGAGGCCGAGAAGGACGCGGCGAGCGCACGTCAGGCAGCGTCCGACGCGACCGACGAGGCCACCGCGGCGGACTTCTCCGCGCGCATGGCTCAGACTCACGCGAGTGCCGCGCAGGACGCGGCCGACAACGCCCAGTCGGCGGCTTCGGACGCCCAGTCCGCAGCCGACAGGGCAGAGGAGGAGGAACGCCAGCGGCTCGCCGAACAACGCCGTCAGGCCATGGAGAGCGGGGACACCGGCGCGCTCGGAAGCCCCGACACGCTCTCAGCCGACGACCGGGCCCTGCTGCTGAAGACCTGTGGTCAGAGCTGCGTGGACGACTGGGACGCCGCCAACGCGGCGATCGCCAAGACGGTCGTGGACTGGCTCAAGGAGAACGGCGCCGACATCATCCTGGAGTTCATCGGCGTCAACGACGTCAAGCGCTGCTTCAGCGACGGCGACATCGAGAGTTGCCTGTGGACCCTGATCGACGTAGGCAGCCTGGTGCTCGTGGTGGGCAAACTGCCGAAGGTCGCCAAAGCGGTCGCGACGGTCACCTCAGGCATCGTGAAGTTCTTCGAGCGGGCCGAGTGGGCCAAGCGCACCCTGGCCAACCTGCGCAAGGTCGTGGAGGAGATCCGGCTGAACCCCGACCGGGGTTCCGTGAAGCTCCCCGGCGGTTCCGCCACCTGCACCCACCCGGGCGCGGCGTCCGAGTGCAAGAACATCACGTTCCCGTACAAGGAAGCCAACGGCACATTCAAGAAGGGCCGTGAATACCTCGGCTCGGACCAGAAGTACCACGTGCCGGACGGTGCCGAGGAGGTCGATGTCTTCGACGTCGTCAACGACCCGAAATTCAGTCAGCGGATCACGGACATCGACTACGTCAAGGACGGTGTCCTCTGGGAGGACAAGTCGGCGGCGAACATGATGAACGCGGCCGGACAGCAGGAGTGGGTCGCCAAGCACCTGCCCAAGAAGGTCAAGAAGTACATCGACGCCCGCCGATTCATCAAGGGCTACGAGAACGCCCCGATCGGAATGCGATTCCCTCCCGAGGCGCTGATTCAGAACCCCGGGCTGAAGCAGCTCGTGGAGGATTACGCACAGCGTCTGCGCATCGAGTACGGCGCAGACATCAGGATATGGTGGCAGTGATGAGCTACATCTTCACCGTCACCGCGACAGACGAGGACGTCTGGGAACCCTCCCTGGCCATCGGCCAGTTGTTCATGGGAGGGGCCGACGCCCTGGGCAACCGCGTCCTTCGGGTGCCGACCGGGCTGGAAGACGTTTCCGGCGACTGGGTCAAGGTCGACCCCTCGGCGTACCAGGAGTTCGTCACCCTGGCGCTCCAGCGGCGGGGCAGGTCGACCAACTGGGAGTTGATCCAGCTCATGGACGGGGTGCTCCCGCTCATGATCGCTCTCGCCGACCGGCTCGGCGTGGACCTCCCGGCCGGCTCGCTCGCCGAGCGGGTCTACCTGGAGTGGGCCCGTGACGAGGACCGCGTCATGCTGGGCCACGTCTGGGACAACCGCGACGGCACGGTCTCCGTGTGGGGGGCCGGCGCCGTGAGCTGAATCGCCGCCCGGGGCGGTCGGTCCGGACCGACCGCCCCGGCAATGCACGGCGTGTGGGATCAAACCTGAAGTGCCCGGACCGTGACACGGTCCGGGCACTTCGTCGTTCCGCCGCCGCGAATCCCGCGCAGGCGGCCTCAGCCGAGCATCTTCAATTGCTCCTCGACCAGATCCTCCGGGACGGCGGCCTTCTTCGTGTCCAGCATGTTGACGCCGTAAAAGGCGGCGATCACACCACCGTGCCGCACGACCGTGTAGGTGGTGGGAATGGTCTGGTCGGAAACGGCGGTGGTGATGTCGTAGCCGACCGCCTCGTCCCCGAGATCCGGGTCGTGGAGGCGCTTGACGGACTTGTAGGTCAGACCGAGCGTCTTGAAACCCTTCGGGCACTCCTTCAGCGCGGTGCGCAGATCGGCCATGACCTGCTTCGCGTTCTTCTCGGAGTGCGAGGCCAGCCACATGGAGCCGACCGTCGCGTTCTTGGCGTCCGAGGGCTCCAGAGAACGGTGCACGAGGCTCACCGGCGCGATACTGGTGGTCCCGCCCGCCAGACTGGCCAGGGGCTGGCACTCCTTCTTGTCGGCCTTCATGTCCAGGCCGGCCGAGACCTCCGCCTCGGAGACCTTCTTCATCTCGTACCCGGCGGCCTTTCCGGAAAGAGCCGCCTTCTCCAATTCGGCGGGCGGGACGGCGCCCATCTCCTTGGCGTTCTGGGTGGCCTTTTCAGCGGCCACGTCTTCCTTGCTCGGGGACTTCGTGGCGGTGGCCGCAGGCTTCTTCTCCGCAGCCTTGTCGTGCGTGTCCGAGCTGCAGGCCGAAGCCAGCGCGAGGACGGGCAGGACGATGACGGCCGGAAGAATTCTACCGATGAACACCAATGTCTCCTGGAAATCGGGCAGTTCCTGAGCAAGGACGAAGAACGATCCTACCGACGGATGATCTTGCGTCGGGTAACAATTCGGGGTCGGAGCCGTCTGCCCCCCGCGCCGCCCGGCCACGACCGCCGGGCCCCGGACACGCCGGTGGCCGGCCCGCCGGAAGTTCTCCGACGGACCGGCCACCGCACGGGTGGACCCGACGCTGTCAGCTCACGGCGCCCAGGGGGCGTCCACCGACCACGTGGTGTCCTGGGTGAAGGAGGCCGCGTTGTCCCACGCGTTGGTGCCGCCGGGAGTGGCCAGCCACACCTCGGAGTTGATGTGGCGCATGAAGCTGCCGGGCAGGTTGGCGCTGGTCAGACGCACCCCGCCGCTCCCCGCGACCGCGCACCAGGTGGCGTCCGCCTTGAAGAGCGCCGAGCCGTCGCTCGCGTCCCGGCGGACCCGGAAGTTCTGGTGCCGGAGGTACTCGCCGGGGTAGTTGCGGGACTCGAAGGAGTAGCAGTTGCCGTTCGCCAGACCGGCGACCACCTTCCAGGTGGCGTCGCTCTTCAGCAGCGCGGAGCTGTTGGCGTCGACGACCTCCGTGTACGCCAGCGCCTCGGAGTGGCGCAGGTACTTGTTGGTGTAACCGGGGGTGGTGACCCGCAGCGACTTGTACTGCCCCGTCGGCAGCGTCACCGCCGTCGTCGCCGCCTTCGAGGCCGCGATGAGGGCCTGGTTGGCCGCCTTCACCCGCGCGGTGTCCACCTTGACCACCTGGCGGTCGTAGGTGAGGAGGCCGTTCGCCTCGTTCTCCACGTCGGTGATCTCCGTGTAGACCGAGGCCGAAAGACCCGCCGGCATCTGACCGACCCGGATGCTGTCGATCAGCCCCACGAACCGGTTGTTGAGGGCCGACAGGCTCGCCTGGTCCTCGTAGCTGAAGCCGCCGCCCGGGTACCACTCGTGCCCCGCGACCTTGTACCCCAGCCCGCCGAACTCGCCGAGGACGGCGGCCCGTGTGGAGGTGGCCGCGGTGTTGCCCGGCCCGACGTAGTTGTGGTTGTCGACGACGTCACCGTTGCCGCCGTCCACCGCGCCGCAGCAGTTGACCCCGCTCATGTTGTCGACCAGCCGGGACGGGTCGTACGCCTTGACGTCGTTGGCGATCCTGGCCTGGTCGTACTGGCCCCAGCCCTCGTTCTCGTTCACCCACATCACCAGCGACGGCGAACTGCGGTGCTGGTCGATGATCGCGTGGTACTCCGCCTCCCACTGGGTGCGCGCCGCGCTGTCCGGCGACTTGCCGGTGTCCATCGCGGGCATGTCCTGCCAGACGAGGAGCCCGAGCTTGTCCGCCCAGTAGAACCAGCGCTGCGGCTCGACCTTGATGTGCTTGCGGACCATGTTGAACCCGAGGTCCTTGTGCGCCTGGAGGTCGGACTTGAGCGCCGCGTCGGTCGGCGCGGTGTAGATGCCGTCCGGCCAGTAGCCCTGGTCCAGCGTGCCGGTCTGGAAGACGAACTTCCCGTTGAGGACCGGGCGCAGGACGTTGTCCACCTTGGCGACGGCGATGGACCGCATCCCGGTGTAGCCGCCCACCGTGTCGGTGACCGCCGTACCGTCGAGCAGCTCCGTCTTCACGTCGTACAGGAACGGGTCCTCGGGGGTCCACAGGTGCGCGTTCGGCACCGGCACGGAGAGCTCCGCGCCCACCGTGCCCGTCGCCGTGCCCACCGTCGTACCGCCGGTGGAGACGGTCACCCGGGCGCTGCGGCCCGAGGCACCGGCCGCCTGCACCTTGACCCGCAGGGTGCTGTCACCCAGGTTCGGGGTCATGTCCAGCCGGGTGACGTGCGCGGCGGCCACCGGCTCCAGCCAGACGGTCTGCCAGATGCCCGAGGCGGCGGTGTAGAAGATCCCGCCGCCCGAGTGCGGGGCCACGTCGTTGATCCGCTGCTTGCCGACGGCCTGGCCGCCGGTCTGCGTCGGGTCGTAGACCGACACCACCACGGTGTTCGTCCCGCCGTTCAGCTGCGGGGTGATGTCGTACGAGAACCCGTCGTACCCGCCCTTGTGCGCCCCGACCTGGGTGCCGTTGACCCAGACCGTGGTCTGCCAGTCGGAGGCGCCGAAGTTGAGCTGCACCCGCCGGCCGCTCCAGTTCGACGGGACGGTGAACGTCCGCTTGTACCAGAGCTTGTCGTTCTCGGTGATCTTGCGCTGGATGCCGGAGAGCGCGGACTCCGCCACGAACGGCACCCGGATCTGCTCGGTGAACGACGCGGGCTGACCCGCGTCCTTACCGGTGACCGCGAAATCCCAGATGCCGTTGAGGTTCGCCCAGTCCGGGCGGGTGAGCTGCGGGCGCGGGTATTCGGGCAGCGGCTGGTCGACCGGGACCTGGCTGGTCCACGGTGTCGTCATCGGCGCCGTCTTCGGCGACCAGGCGGTGGCCGCCGCCGAGGCCGGAGCCGTACCGGCGCCGACCAGGGCCCCGGCCGCCAGAGCCAGCAGACCGGTGCCTGCGGTCAGCCGTCTCCACCAGGTTCGGTGGCGCTGTGCGGGTGCGGACTTCATCCTGAGACCTCCTTCACGTGGGGGCTCCGCGCGCCGGGACCGGCGCGCGGAGTGGTGCGCGGAGTGGTGCAGGGGAGATCCGGCGGTGCTGCTCGTCAGAGCAGCTGCCAGAGGTGGTCGTCGGTGCCGTTGTCGTCGTACTGCACGACATGGGCGCTGTCGGCGAGGGACATCAGATCCACACCGAGCACCTTGTCCGAGTGCCGGTTGCGGATGCGGTACCAGCCGTCGCCGTTCGGCACGAGCTGCCAGAGGTGGTCGTCGGTGTCGTTGTCGTCGAACTGGACGACGTGCGCGCTGTTGGCCGTGGACATCAGGTCGACGCCGAGCACCTTGCCGGAGTGCTGGTTGCGGATGCGGTACCAGCCGTCGCCGTTGGCGACCAGCCGCCACAGGTGGTCGTCGGTGCCGGTGTCGCCGAACTGCACGACATGGGCGCTGTTCGCGGTCGACATCAGGTCGACGCCGAGCACCTTGCCGGAGTTCTTGTTCGCGATCCGGTACCAGCGGTCCGCGATCCAGGGCGCCGCGTCCGGTGCCGCCGTCGGGAAGGACGTGATCCGCAGCCGCGCCGCCCCCATCGGGACCAGGGTGACCTGCTCGACGGGCTCGGAGCTGCGCGCCGGGCTCTGCTGGAGCGGCGCCACCACGTGCTCGTCGTCCGCGCTCCACTCGGGGATGCGGCGGGCCCGCGCGGTCAGCGTGAGCGGGGTGCCCGCCAGGGTGAAGGGGTTGGTGCCGGCCGCCAGCCGGGCGGGACGTGAACCGGGCTTTGCGGCCACGGTGGCCTGGGGCAGCGCGCCGTCCAGCACGAGGCCGTAGTTCCACGGGGTGGTCGCGTGCACCGCGTACTCCGGGAACTGGTCGGTGCCGCCGATGCGTTCGTAGCTCTCGCCGATCCGGAGCGAGTACGTCAGCGGTCCGCGGTCGATGCTCACCGAACCGTGGTTGTCCGCCCAGGTGCGCACGGTGGTCTGCTGCGGGAAGCGCAGCGTCACCTTGTCGCCGTTCTTCCAGGTGCGGTCGACGCGGGTGAAGGCCGGACCGGCGGGGGCGGTGACGCGCTGCCCGTTGACCCGGATCTCCGGCGCGGTGCACCACGCCGGGACGCGCAGCACCAGCGGGAACTTCACCTGCTTCGGGGTCTTGAGGGTGAGGGTGACCGTGTCCGTGAAGGGGTAGTCGGTCTCCTCGGTGATGGTGACCCGGGTGCCGTCCGCGACGGTCGCCGTCACCTCGCTGGCCGCGTACATCGCCGCCGCGAGACCGCCGTCGGGAGTGGCGAGCCACAGCTCTTCGAGGAAGTAGGGCCAGCCCATACCGTAGTTGTGCGGGCAGCAGCGGTACTGGTCCACGCCCGGCAGGTACGCCTGCATCGCGAAACCGTTCTGGAACTGCCGGTCCCGCTTGGGCTCGTTGTCCAGATCGACGCTGTTGGCGCTGGTGATGTAGTGGATCGCCTTGCCCGAGGGATCGAGCGAGGCGGGCAGCGAGTTGAACGCCAGGTCCTCGCAACGGTCGGCCCACAGGGGGTCGCCCGTGATCCGGGTGAGCAGCTGGTGGCTCGCCATGAACTCCACGATGCCGCAGGTCTCGAATCCCTGTCGCGGATCGCCGTGTCCCGCACGGGCGTTCTCGTCACCGGCGATCCCGCCACCGGCGAACTGCCCGTACTGGCCCATCGCCTTGGCGTACGTCCCGTACGTGTCCTTGGTGTCCTGCGCCGAGCCGCTGCGCAGCGCGTACTGGGCCGGCTCGCGGAAGCCCTGCGCGATGTTGACGTTGTGCGGGTTGACCAGGTTGTCGCCCCAGTCGGCGCCGTTCTGGTGGATCTTGTCGGCGAGGTCGAGCAGGAAGGTGTCGCCGGTCCGGTTGAAAAGCCAGAAGACGCTGTCCAGTCCGTCGCCCCAACGCAGAGCGATCCAGCTGGTGTTGAAGGCGCCGGGCCCCTGGGTGTTCATGTACCGGAAGAACCGGCTGAGGAAGGGGATCACCCGGGTGTCGCCGCTGTACTCCTGCCAGGAACGCAGCGCCTGGATCAGCGGGAGGAAGGGCCAGAAGTCCGGGCCGCCGTTGAGCGAGGTGCGCAGCGCCTTGGGACCGAAGAACCCGTCCGACTGCTGCGTGGTGAGGATCGCGTCGATCCAGCGCCGGGTGGCGGCGAGCGCCTTCGCGTCGCCGGTGACGATCGCCAGGTCGGTGTATCCCCGCAGCCAGTAAGGGACTTCCTCCCAGCCGCCCTGGTCGGTGTGCACCCAGCCGGAAGTGTCGAAGTCGAGGAAGTGCGAGAACTCCTCGTACCGCCCGCAGAGGCCGTCCAGCTGGAGCTGGAGCTGGCCGGCGAGCCAGCCCCGCGCCTTGACCTGGCCGGGCGGCAGCTTCAGGAACGCGGTCGGGTGCAGCGGGGCGGCGTTCGGGGCGTAGTGGCCGCCGCGCGCCACCGGCGCCACGTGACCCGCCGCGGTCGCGGTGGTGGCCCAGCGGCCCATGGCGGCGGTCGATGCGGCGGTGACCAGGGCGCTGGTCATGAAGTGCCGACGGTTCAGGGGCATGTGGAAGCTCCACTTCTGCTCTGCGGCAGCCTCATCCCGCGCCCTGGTGCGACGACTTGGGCGCATGGCGAAGGAGGCTGTCGCGTTCCGGTGCGGTGGTGCGACAACTTGTGTTCAACGTTGGAAAAATGATGTCGGCGGTATGACAGCACGCCGTCAAGCCGGTGTCCAGAGATCGCGCAGGGGTTGGTGCGGTGCCGGGGGCGCGGGGTGGGACGCGGCGTCCGGGACGCTGTCCGACCGGTCCGGAGGAAAACGGATGGAAGCGGTGGCGGGCGCGGTGATGGGATGGGGCGATGACGCGTGACGAGTCGGTGACGGTGGACCGGGGACCGTATCCGGACGCGGTGACGCCCTGGGAGACCACTGCCTGGCGGGAGGCCGCCCTCGGATGGGCCGAGCGCGAACTGGCGGCCCACGGGCTGCGCGCGGCGGGCAGGCGAACAATGCGGCTGCGGCCGTGGTCCGTCCTGGTGCGGATTCCCGTCGAGGGGCACGGGGCCGTCTTCTTCAAGGCCGCCCCGCCCGCCGGCGCCTTCGAAGCGGGGCTCACAAAGGCCCTGGCGCGCTGGATTCCCGGGCGAGTGCTGGAGCCGCTCGCCGTCGACGCCGAGCGGGGATGGTCGCTCCTGCCGGACGGCGGACCGCTCTTCCGCGAGGAACTGGACCGCGGCGCCGCAGATCTGGCGGCATGGGAGCGGATGCTGCGTCAATACGCAGAAATACAGCGAGAACTGACCGCGTACGTCGGAAGAATGGACTCACTGGGTGTCCCGGACGGACGTGTGGCGGCACTTCCGGAGGCCTTCGACCGATTGGTCGAGGAGAATTCCGTGCTGGATCAGGCGGACCGCGCGGTGTTGCGGGACATCCGTCCCCGTCTCGCCGAGTGGTGCGCGGAACTCGCGGGCCCGGAAATCCCCGAAACGCTCGACCACTCCGATCTGCACGAAGGCCAGTCGTTCGTGCCGGAACCGGGCCGCTTCGTCTTCTTCGACTGGGGCGACGCGGCGATTTCGCACCCCTTCTGCAGCCTCCTGATTCCGGGGCGCGCAGCACGCGGGCGCTACGGCCCCGAGGTGCTGCCCCGCCTTCGTGACGCCTACCTGGAGCCGTGGACGGGAAGCGGCCACACCACCGCTGAGCTGCGACGCGCTGTCAGTCTGGCGTGGCGGGTCGGAGCGATCGGCCGGGCCTGCTCCTGGGGGCGGCTCTTCCCGGGAGCGTCGGGCGGTACGGGCGACCTCGGGGCCGTGGACAGCGCCCGCTGGCTGCGGGAATTGCTTACCGAGCCGCCTCTCTGAACGGAGGGGAATGCTGTCGGGGCGTCCGCGTACATTCCGTATGCGGACGCCTCTCCGCCCTGAGATGGGCCGCATCCGACGCCGCGCACTGATCTACCACGGATTCAGGGCCAGCTGGAAACCGCGAAGTCGTCGGGCGCGCCGTTCCTGCCGATTTTCACGACTTTGGCCATCGCCACTCGTCCCTCATCCGTAATCACGCAGAGCGCCGCGCCCGCGATGATTTGCTGCTCTCTGAGAGCATCCGTGTCCCACTGAATCTCTTCGAGGCCACCGCCTTGGGCTGCCGCTTCGCAGGCGCCCTCGGTCGCCGGGGATCCCTTGGCCAGGATTCCTCCCGCCTGATCATCCCCCAGGCGCATAGTGGGGGCACCGCAACCGCTGTAGATGAGGTCGAGCTTGGCCGCCTCATCAGGGGGCAAGTCGTCCACGACGACCTGCTTCACGAGGCGATCCGAATCAAAATCGATGACCAGAGCCTTGTCGCAGGAGGGACTGACAAGTCGCATGGGGCGCGAGCCCTGTTGGTCGGATGCGCCGGATTCACCGGAAGGGGTGGAGGGCTTGTCCTCGGTCGCCGTGGGCAGCACCTTCGAAGGAACGGAGTCGCCGCCACTCGGTGAAGAGACGGAAGTCCTGGGGGAATCCGTGGAGCCGGCGTGCTGCTGTTCATCACCGCCTTTTCCGACCAAGGCGACCGTCAGCGCGAATACCCCCGCGATCGCGGCAGCGCCCAGCGTCCCGAGGAGGCCGTACTTGGCCGCCATACGAGCTGTTGTGTGCGGGTCGGCCGGCGGCTGAGGCGGGACAGAAGGCGGTGATGCTGTCTGCGAGGACTGAGACGGCGATGGCTGTGTCCCGCCACCCGAGGACGCTGGCTGTGTCCCGCCACCCGAGGACGCTGGCTGTGTCCCGTCACCCGAGGACGCTGGTTGTGTCCCGTCACCCGAGGACGAGGGCTGTGCCCCGCCACCCGAGGTTGGTGGCTGTGTCCCGTCACCCGAAGGCGACGGCTGCGCCCCGCCACCCGAACCAGTAGTCATGCGATTCCCTGCGAGGCCAGTGGGGTCGCGCCGACCCTGTGGGCGCCTCCCGTGCGCCACCCGCGGCGCCACTGCGTACGCGGGGCCGGGGCGATCAGCTCCCCCTGATTCTTCGGGCAGTTTGCCACAACTCACCTGCACATCAGGCTACTTGGACGCTCTCCCATGGCACATCGTCATATCGACACGCCATCAGAGCTAACAAAAAGGACCGCCGCGCGGATCAGTGAGCGCATCCAGAGTCACTACTGCTCGAATGATGGGGCGGTGTGGGCTCCGCAAGCGTGTTGCGGAAGCCCCGCCTGTCCGGCGACGCCCGGCACGCACGCTCGCCGCGTTGTCGGGATCACCGACGAGTGGCTGTGACCTGACGGCGTCAGGTCAGACTGCGGCCTGCCAGGGCGAGGAACTCCGCCTTGAACGGCTCCAGGCGCTCGGCCAGGTTCCCCTCGTCACGCTCCTGCCAGACCGCTTGATTCAGAGCGCGGGCGTAGGCGGTCGTCGGTGAGTGAAGGCCAGGGGCACACAGCAACTCGATGCTCTTCTCAGCTATTCGAAGACCGTCCATCGTCGGCCTGGCCGTCACGTACCAGTCATCACCGACCTCCCATCGGGGCGGCCTCGCATGCGCCACGCCCTCAGCCTCCAGCGCGCACCGGATGAACTCCAGCACGGTCCTGATCTGCTCAGCACGTCGCTCCTCCGCCCGCGCCGCAGCCTGCCTTTGTTCGTCGGCCCGGTCAGCCGCCCGCTGTGTCGTGCGTTGGGTGAGATACGTCAACGCACCACCCACCGCCACACCGGCCATCGAAATCACTGGGGTCCACAGGTCTCCTGCCACAGCCGACTACTACCAGTACCTGCCCGTCGACCGCTGCCGATCTTGCGAGACAACCCCCTCTGTGTCCGGGTACGAACCCGCTCCAAGACCCACTTCCGATACACGCCCCGGTGCGCAACGGACAGGGCTCCCGCGCGGGCGGAGCCGGAACGTATGCGAGGCCGGCGCGACGAGCCTTCGCGGGGACGCGAAAACCGGTGGCCGGCACCCCGTACACGGGATGCCGGCCACCGGCGTGCGCTCAAGGCTGCCGTGTGCGGGTCCGTGGGCGGTTGCTCACGGACCCGCCCGGCTCAGGAGATCAGTTCGATCTCGGAGAGGGTCGACGTGCCGTCCAGCACCAGACGGTAGTGCTGGTAGTCGCCCGTCCGGGACACCGAGAACACCCGGGTCTGCTGCCCGTAGGCGAAGGTCTGGCCGGACCGCTTGTCGAGGTCCTTCCACTTCTTGCCGTCCGAGGAGCCCTGGAGCACCCAGCCCGTCGGGGCCGCGCCGGTCTTCGCCGACGTCAGGGTGTACTGGGCGGCCTTCGTCGCCTCGGCGACCGGCAGCTCGACCGTTCCGGTGGCCTCGGCCGACGTGGCGGAGGTGTCGTCGAACAGCGCGCCGGCACCCTTCAGCACGTCCTGCTTCGGCGCGGGCACCTTGTCGTCCTTGGTGAGGGAGACAGGACCGGCCTTTTTGCCGGTGCCCCACGAGGAGGGCTTGGAGCCCATGTCGAAGTCGAGCACGCCACCCTTGGCGAGGAGGTCGCTCGGCAGGCTCGTGGAGTTCCACGTCTTGCCGTTGACCTTCAGGCCCTGGACGTAGATGTTCTTCGTGCTGTTCTTCGGGGCCTTCACCGTGAGGGTGCGGCCGTTCTCCAGGTGCACGGTGGCCTTGGTGAAGAGCGGCGAACCGATCGCGTACTCGCCACTGCCCATGACCAGCGGGTAGAAGCCGAGGGAGGAGAAGAGGAACCAGCCGGACTGCTCGCCGTTGTCCTCGTCGCCGTGGTAACCCTGGCCGATCTCGCTGCCCCCGTACAGGCGGCCCAGAACCTCGCGGACCTTCTCCTGCGTCTTGGACGGCTGACCCGCGGCGTCGTACATGTAGGTCACGTGGTGCGCGACCTGGTTGCTGTGGCCGTACTGGCCCATGCGCACGTCACGCGCCTCGGTCATCTCGTGGATGACGCCACCGTACGAGCCGGTGAACTCCTGGGACGCGGTCTCCGGGGTGGAGAAGTACGTGTCGAGCTTCTGGGCGAGACCGTCCTGACCGCCGTACAGGTTGGCGAGGCCGCGGGTGTCCTGGACCGCCGTGAAGGCGTAGCCCCAGCCGTCGGTCTCCGTGTAGTCGTTGCCCCAGATGCGCGGGTCGTAGTCCGCGGACGGGACGCGCCAGCTGCCGTCGGCGTTCTTGCCCTGGAAGAAGCCGGCGTCCTTGTCGAAGAGCTTCACGTAGTTCTGCGCGCGGTTGAGGAAGTACTCGGACTCCTCCTTGTAGCGCTTGTTCTTCGTCTTCGCGTAGAGCGCCTTGCCCATCTGGCCGATGCCGTAGTCGTTGAGGTAGCCCTCCAGCGACCAGGACAGACCCTCGTGCGTCGACGTGTTGGCGTAACCGGTGAAGACCGAGGTCTCCATGCCCTTGCGGCCGACGCCCGAGGACGGCGGGGCGACGGTGGCGTTCTTCACGGCCGCGTCGTACGCCGCTTCCGCGTCGAAGTCCACGCCCTTGACGTACGCGTCCGCGAACGCCACGTCGGAGCTGGTGCCGGTCATCAGGTCCGAGTAACCCGGGGACGACCAGCGGGAGATCCAGCCGCCGTCCTTGTACTGCTGCACGAACCCGTCGACCATCTCGCCGGCCTTCTTCGGCGTCAGGAAGGAGTACGCGGGCCACGTGGTGCGGTAGGTGTCCCAGAAGCCGTTGTTGACGTACACCTTGCCCTTGACGAGCTTCGCGCCGGTGTTCGTCGCGGTGTCCGTACCCGTCTTGGAGACGAACGGGCTGGCGTAGGTGCTCACGCCCTTGACCTGCTCGAAGCCGGAGTTCGGGTACAGGTACAGCCGGTACATGCTGGAGTACAGCGTGGTCAGCTGGTCCTCGGTGGCACCCTCGACCTCGACCTTGCCCAGGATGTCGTCCCAGGCGCGCTGGGCCTTCTTCTGGACCTGCTCGAAGGAGGTCGACGCCGGGATCTCCTGGGCGAGGTTGTCCTTCGCCTGGTCGACGCTGATCAGCGAGGTGGCCAGACGGAGCCCGACCTGCTTGTCCTTGCCCGCGTCGAACCGGAAGTACCCGGTCACGTTGTCACCGCCGCCACCGCTGAGCTTGCCGCTCGCGGTGACCTTGGAGTCGAAGACGCCGTACACGAACAGCCGGGTGGCGCCCGTGGAGCCGCCGCTCTTCACGTCGGAGTAGCCGGTGAAGGAGCTGGTGGCCGGGTCCAGCGTCAGCCCGCCCAGGTTGTTGACGTTGTCGAACACGATGCTCGCGTCCGCACCGGGGTAGGTGAACCGCATGCGGGCCGCGTGGTCGGTCGGCGTCATCTCGGCCTTGAGGCCGTTCTCGAACTTCACGCCGTAGTACTGCGGTGTCGCCGTCTCGTTCTCGTGACGGAACGGCAGCGCACGGGCGGTCCGCGACGCGTCCGGGGTACCGGAGGCGACGGACGGCATCAGCTGGAACGTCTGCCGGTCACCCATCCACGGGCTCGGCTCGTGGCTGGCGCTGAACGCCTGGAGTGTGGGCAGGTTGTCCGCGTTGTTGCCCCGCGCGTAGTCGTAGATCCAGTCCGTGGAACCGGCGTTGGTGACCGGGGTCCAGAAGTTGAAGCCCTCCGGCACGGCGGTCGCGGGAATGTTGTTGCCGCGCGAGAAGCTGCCGCTGGAGTTGGTGCCACGGGTCGTCAGCGCGTAGTCCGACAGATGCGCCTTGGGCTTCGCGGGAGCCTTCGGAGCGATCGATATGTCGTCCAGCCAGCCCTGGAACTGCGAGGGGCCGCTGTTCGAGTCGTACGCGACCAGGATCCGGTCGATGGTCTTGCCCGCGGCGACCGTGCCGATGTCCGAGGCGACCTTGTTCCACTGGTTGACGTACAGCCGCTTGGCGTCCGCCTGGCCCTGCGGGGTCAGCGCGCCGCCGTTGGTGTCGGTCGCACCCAGCTTGCTCAGGTAGGTGCCGTCGGTGAAGGCGAGGTCCACCGAGACGTGCGTGGCCGGGTAGGCCAGGTCCGTCTTCGTCATCTGCGGGTAGACCAGGTACGACAGCTGGGTCGTCCGCGTCACCGGCGTGTTGACGTCGAAGATCTTGTTGTACGAGTACGCGCGGCCCTTGTCCTTGTGGGTACCCGCGTAACGCAGCGCCTTGGTGCCGGTGAAGCCCGCACCCGACTTGGCCGTCGGCGAGCCGGACGGGCCCTTGTCCACGATGGTGCGCATCTCGTCGGGCACCGGGGCGGAGGTGTTGCCGTCCGAGAACTGGACGTCGGCGAGCTGGGTCGCGTCCGGGGCGCCGTTGTTCTTGGTGAACTCCAGGCGGAAGTGCTGGTACGCGGCCGGCTCGGCGATGTCGAACGAGCGGGTCTGGAAGCGCTCGTCGAACTTCTCACCCGTGCGCGTGTCGAGCGTCGTCCACGTCTCGCCGTCGGCCGACCCCTTGAGGACCCAGTCCTGCGGGTCGCGCTCGTCGTGGTCGTTGGCGGACGTCAGCGCGTACGTCGTCACCTTCGTGGCTTCGCTGAGGTCGAACTCGACCCAGCCGGTGGGCTGGAAGGCCAGCCACTTGGTGGCGGTGGAGACGTCGACCAGGTTCTCCTTGACCTCGCCGCCGCCCGAGTTCTCGTTACTGGCGCGAACCTCCGTCACCCGGTCGGTGACGTTGCCCGCGATGCCGCCGGAGAATCCGCCGTCGACACCCTGCGAGAGCTCCTTGCCGTCCGGGCCGGTCTCCACGGTGCTGCGCCAGTCGGGCTGCTGCTGGTCGGCCTCGAAGGACGAGCTGAACGTCTGGTTGCCCGAGGAGCCGTGGGAGCCGTTCTGCGGCACGGCGGCGAGTGAGGGGCTCGCTCCGGCCAGTACGAGCGCCGCCGCGAGCGCCGCGACGCTGTGTCTCCGACGCGAACCCGCGTGGAAACGAAGATCAAGTGGTGGCTGCATACCGAGCCATTCCTCCCCGGACGATGGTTGGACAACGTTGTCAAAGTGGGATGCGGAGACCAGTAGGGAGGTAAATGGTGCTGTGTGTCAAGGGTGTTACAGAAGAGTCGTGTGGCGAATCGGCGGCATTCGGGACAACTCGGCGTGCGATGCGGAGTCCTCGGTGCCGCATCGTCGCGCGACGCGCGGCCGAGGCGGCCGGCGGGCGGTCCGGCCGGGGGTGCTCGGGCGGGGCTGCTCGGGCGGGCCCGGGGTGTCGCCAGGTGAGAGGTGCGGCGCTCGCCGCGCTCGGGGCGGCGGCTGCTGACGCCCCGTCGGCCCGGTGGCTTCGAGGGGCGACCGGGCCGGGCCGGAGGCGGCGCCGGCCGGGCGCAGGCGGCGCTCGGTGCATTGCTCGCGCGAAGTGTGAAGGGTGGCCGCGCCGGTGGACGGGGGAGCCTCGCGCGCGTGCGCGCGCAGGTAGCGGGACGGGCCGGCGCTGTCGTCGCCGACGCGGCCGAGGAGCCCCGCGCGCGCGGAAGCGGGGGCCCGGTCCACCGG